>JAFVXP010000134.1 GCA_017501055.1 Clostridia bacterium
GAGAGGAAAACTTCTTTTCTTCCCTTATCATAGAAACAAAGGATATTTGTGCAGTCTCGCCATAGCAATCACCGCTGTAATTAAAAATATAGGTTTCGCAAATAGGTTCGGTATCGCTTGCTATCGTGGGTTTGATTCCGAAATTAGCAACGCCGTTATATTCTTTTCCGCACAGCAAAACTCTTACTGCATATACCCCGAATTTGGGAACGACAAGCGTTTTGGGGAACTTTTGGTTTATTGTAGGGAACCCAAGAGTTCTGCCGAGATGCCGTCCGCTTATTATTTCCGCTTTGAAGGAAAATTCGTGCCCAAGCAAGCTATTGGCAAATGTAAAATCGCCGTTTGTAACTGCATTTCTTATCATCGTGGAGCTGATAGGGGTATTGTCGGACATAACTGCCTTCGGAGTTATAAATTCAACACCGTAGGGTGAAAGGTTTTCCTTTAAAAAGTCGATATTGCCTTCCCTATCCTTACCGAACCTGAAATCGTAACCGCAGACCACGGCTTTTGCGCCAAGCTTTTCAAAAAGAACCTTTTTTGCGAAATCAAAAGCAGAAACGTCCTTCAATTCACAAAAAGGCAGTGACACGATATGATCCACGCCGTTTTTTAAAAGAAGCTCTTTCTTTTTCTCCTCGTCGGCAAGCGAGCCCAAGCCCGATTTGGGGCTGTTCTCAACGTCGAAGGTGACGATGACGGCTTTCAAATTGCGTTTTTTTGCCTCTTCGGAAAGTGCATTCAGCATAGCCTTATGACCAAGGTGCACACCGTCAAAGCTGCCGACTGCAACGACAGAGCCTTGTTCGGCAACTTGATTTGGAATATATATATTTTCGATAAAAACTTTTTTATTCTTCATAACATCAATATAATACCCTTTTTCCCTTCCTTTGTCAATCCAAGAAGGTATAATTTCACAATTCCTGCCGATAATAATTCAAAAACAAGGACGGGTGTTATAATGAACGACAGGAAAAGCGAAAATTTCGATTCAGTCATTCTTGCAGGCGGTTTTGGTAAAAGGCTTTCACCTTTGACCGATACCATTCCAAAGCCTATGCTCCCCATTGCGGGACAATCGGCTTTTATACGCAATCTTAAAATGCTTCGGCGTTTTGGTTTTGACCGAACCGCCGTTACAACAATGTATCTTCCCGAGCAGATAGAATCTGTTAAATTCGAGCAGGGATATATTAAATATTTCCGGGAAGAAACTCCTCTTGGAAGTGCAGGTGCCGTTTCGAAGCTTAAAAACGATATTGACGATTGTTTGCTGGTTATCTCGGGGGATTGTATCTGTGATTACGACCTTAAAAGTGCAAAAGAAGAATTTTTAAAAAGCAAATGCGATGCAGGAATGGTTCTCTGCAGAACCAAAGATTCGGGCGAATTCGGCTCGGTCTGCGTTCACAACGGGAAAATTACCGGCTTTTGCGAAAAGCCTTCCGTGCGTGATACGCTGTCCGACCTTATCAACACGGGAATATATTTTATCCGCAAAAAGGTTTTGGACCTTATACCCGAAAATACGGTATTCGATTTTGCAAAAGACCTTTTTCCGCTTCTGCTTCAAAAGGGGTATTCGATAGCAGGTATCGAACCGCAGGGAATGTGGTTTGACATCGGCTCGTTTTCCGAATATCACCGTTGCAATATGTGGATAAACAATGCAGAAAACTGTATTGGCAAGCACACCTCTATCCACCCCAACGCAAGAATTGAATATTGCGTTATTTTCGATAACTGCACCGTTGGTAACAGCGCTTTAAGAGGCTGTATCGTCGGTGAGGGCGCTGTTATCGGCAACGATTGTATTATCCCTCCCGGTTGTGTTATCGGGCCCAATGCCGAGCTTCGTGACGGAAGCTCGCTTTCTCCGGGATGTATTGTCGGAACGGGCAACACGGTTACGGGTGAGGCTTTTGTTGATATGTTTCCCCGTCCGAAGCAAAATTTGATACTTGACGACGATTCTATTATTGCCGACGACAGCGACGACGGATATTACGTGCGTCTTGGCCGTATTTTGGGCAGTAACGGCTCTATAATCGCCTTTGCCGAGGGTAGCGATACAACTCTCCCAAAGGCTTGCGAGATTGCCTGCGGTGTTTCTGAAACGGGAAATTCCTGCACGGTGATTTCGGGCGGTAACGCCTCTGTTGCCTCCTTTGCCGCTATGGAATACGGTCAGAAATGCGCTTTTATAGAATATGTTGACGGACGTACCGAGATTCGTCTTTTTTCATCGGACGGTATGCCCTTTTCACGTGAGGAGCTTCGCAAATTATCGGGCATGAACGCTTCTGAATCCAAAAAAGCAGGCAGTGTTTATCTTCTTCCGCACGGTGCGCTCGTCAAGCGTTATCTTCTTATGCTGAAGGCAAGCAGAAAGATTCCGAAAAGAATTAATATTGCTGAGGGAAAGGAAAATGCCTTTTTCCGTGAATGTGCAGAGGAATTGGGCATTACAATTGACGGGCATGCTCCGATTTTTAATCTTACCGACAACGGCGAGCGTGCTTTTGCAGTGCTTGAAGACGGACGTGAGATTCCCTATTGGCAGTTGCTCACGCTTTGCTGTATTGAGGGCAGGAAAAGAGGTATTATCCTCCCCCGTGACACGCCCAACACCGTTGAAAGGATCCTTAAACGGCATTCAATAGACGTTGCCTTTTACAGCGACAGCGATTCCGAAGAACGCCGTCTTGCAGGCAGTGACAGACTCCCCCGTGACGGTATTATTCTTGCATTGACCTCCGCTTGGATCGCAGAGCAAGTCGGTCTTTCTCTGGGTGAGATCGCAGACAAGCTCCCTCCCTTTTCGGTATCGACAAGAAACGTATTTACCGACCGTGACAAAATGACCTCGATAATTGCACGCCTGCGTGAGGAAAACGGAAACGGGCGAAGTGCAGGCTTTGACTTCGGTGAAGGCAGAGTTAGTGTTTTTGCCTGTGCCTCGGGACGGTTCCGCCTTGTTGCAGAAGCCGTTGATTCCGAAACCGCAGAGGAGATCTCCCTGCGTGCCATCGATATGCTTGAAAAGCGAAAGAACGAAAAGAAATAAAAAAAAGAAAGGGGACTTTTGAAAAGTCCCCTTAATTTATATCTTTTATTCTTCGTCGGGAATTACAACGTCGTTTTTCCAGCCCGTTACAGAACGTATCTTCTTATAAAGAAGCTTGGAGCAACGAACGCTTGCACGCATATTGGGGTGTCCGTTTGCGCCGTTTTCGGCATCGTTGCCGATTATCGTATCTGCAAAAAGGAAATGAACCTTTTCGTCGGTCTTGGAAACCTCACGGATAAGCTTACGTAAAACGTCTTTATAAAGCTGGCTCATCATACCGTA
>JAFVXP010000135.1 GCA_017501055.1 Clostridia bacterium
AAACAAGGTTTATAAAATAAGAAAAAAGGCTTTGCTAAACGTTTAGCAAAGCCTTTTTTCTTATTTTATAAACCTTGTTTTAATTTTTCTGCTCTGTCTGCACTTATGAGAGCATCAATCATATCGTCAAGTCTGCCGTTTAGGAAGCTTTCAAGCGAATGGATAGTATATCCGATTCTATGGTCGGTAATTCTGCCCTGAGGATAGTTATAGGTTCTGATACGCTCGCTTCTGTCGCCCGTACCAACCTGAGAACGGCGCTCCGATGCGACCGCCTGTTCCTTTTGGCTGTTGTAAAGGTCGGCAAGACGGCTTTTCATAACCTTCAAAGCCTTTTCCTTATTCTTTATCTGCGAACGCTCGTCCTGACAGTCAACGGTGATACCCGTCGGGATATGGATTATTCTTACTGCAGATTCGGTCTTGTTAACGTGCTGACCGCCTGCGCCTGCAGAACGGTGACGGGTTATTTCAAGCTCGGTCATATCAAGCTCGAAATCCACGTCTTCAACCTCGGGAAGAACGGCAACGGTGGCAGTTGATGTTTGTATTCTGCCCTGCGCTTCGGTTTCGGGTACACGCTGAACACGGTGAACACCGCTTTCAAACTTGAATCTCGAATATGCACCCTCACCCTCTATCATAAACGAAACTTCTTTAAAACCGCCAAGCTCGGTTTCGTTTGCGCTTAAAAGCTCAACCTTGAATCCCGAAGATTCTGCATACATCGTATACATACGGTACAATACCGCCGCAAAGAGAGAAGCTTCTTCACCGCCTGCACCGCCACGGATCTCGATGATAACGTTTTTATCGTCATTGGGGTCTTTGGGAAGAAGAAGTATTTTAAGCTCGTCGATGAACGGCTCCAGCTTTGCCTTTGCCTCGTTCCTCTGTTCTTCGGCAAGAAGGCGCATTTCGGGATCGGTTTCGATTGAAAGAATCTCCTCCGCATCGGCAATATCGCTTTCCGCAACTTTATATTCACGGTATTTTTCGACGATAGGAGCGAGATTTTTATACTCCTTCATATATTTCTTATATCCCTCCATATCGCTCATAACGTCGGGATCTGAAAGAGCTTTTTCTATCTCAATATATCTTTTTTCAATTTGTGCGAGTTTAGTAAGCATAGTTTGACCTCCGGAATTCATATAATTCGAATACGGATAAAAATTTAAGGAGCGAATTATTTATGAAGTATGATGATTATTGCTACGAGGGAAAACGTCTGAAGACCGAGCGCAACAGATATTACACCCAAAACGCCGAAACTATTGCCGAAGCGATGGATTCGGGTATTATCCTCGAATGGATAAGCTATCTTTGCGACCACGACCGTCATTTACACGTTAAGGTCGGTGACATTGACGGTATTATTCCTCACGGTGAATGTGTTTACACGGCAAAGGGTCTGCCCGAGAAGGATATTGCCATTATTTCAAGAGTCGGCAAGCCCGTTTGCTTTAAGGTTATTGGAATCGAACGGAACGAATTTGGTGTTCCGAGAGCAATTCTTTCAAGAAGAGATGCCCAGCGTGACTGTATGCGAGAGAAGATCTGCAATCTTATGACGGGTGACGTTATCGAAGCAAGGATAACAAGACTTGACCCGTTCGGCGCTTTTTGCGACATCGGCTGCGGTATTATTTCGCTTTTGCCGATAGACTGTATGTCGGTCTCCCGAATCTCCCACCCACGTGACCGTTTCCGCAACGGACAGATCATTAAAGCCGTTGTCAAGAACACCGCCGATGAGTTTGGCAGAATCACGTTAACTCACAGAGAGCTTTTGGGCACTTGGGAAGAAAATGCTTCGAAATTCACGTCAGGGCAGACAGCCGCAGGGATAGTTCGTTCTATCGAGGATTACGGCGTATTCGTCGAGCTTGCACCGAACCTTGCAGGTCTTGCGGAATGCCGTGAAGACGTTGAGGTCGGACAAAGCGCCGCTGTTTTTATTAAAAACATTATTCCCGACAGAATGAAGGTGAAGCTTGCGATAATCGATTGCAGCGACAGAGAAAACTCTATCCCCGATTACGATTATCCCGACATCGACCATATCGACCGTTGGAAATATTCGCCCGATAATTGCGAAAAGCTGATCGAAAGTGTGTTTGAATAGTATTATCGACTAATACATAAAGTCGAATTCTATGCCGTACATAGAAACGGTGTCGCCTTCCTGAACACCTGCGTCCTCAAGGGCTTGGATAACACCCTTATCACGCAACACTCTCTGGAAGAACTGAAGGGATTCGTAATCGTCAAAGTTGATGTCGTTACAAAGTCTGATGAGCCATTCGCCCTTGACTTCATAAACACCGTCAACAACCTCAACCGAAACGGACATATCCTCTTTTTCTTCGGTTTCGATATATTCTTCGTCGTAATATACGATAGGAGGAAGGTCGGAGAGCTTTTTAGCAACGGCTTTCAAGAGGTCGGCAACGCCTTCGTCAAGACCGCCTGCTATCAAGAATAGCTCGCTTCCCGTTTCCTCTGCATACTTTTTAATACGGTCAAGATGTTCCTCGCTGTATCCGAGGTCGATCTTATTACCAACAAGAATTTGAGGCCTCGAGGCAAGCTCGGGGCTGTATTTTTCCAATTCCGAATTTATCTTCAATATATCTTCAAGCGGGTCTTCACGCTCGCTTGCGGAAATATCAAAGATATGAAGAATAAGACGGCAACGGTCGATATGACGCAAAAAGTCGTGACCGAGCCCAAGTCCGTCGGACGCACCCTCGATAAGACCGGGGATATCCGCCATGACGAAGCTTTTATCATAAACAGTTACAACGCCCAAATTCGGAGAAAGGGTTGTAAAATGATAGTTTGCGATTTTAGGTCTTGCAGACGAAACTTCGGAAAGCAGAGTTGATTTTCCAACGTTCGGGAATCCAACCAAGCCAACGTCGGCAAGCATTTTTAGTTCAAGAGTTATATTGCGCTCACGGCCGTCTGTACCGCTTTTTGCAAAACGGGGTACTTGGCGTGTGGGGGTTGCAAAATGGGAGTTGCCCCAACCGCCCTTACCGCCCCTTGCGGCAACAAAAGGAAGTCCGTCGGACATATCGTGAATAACAAGTCCGCTTTCGGGATCACGCAATATCGTTCCTCTGGGAAC
>JAFVXP010000013.1 GCA_017501055.1 Clostridia bacterium
GAGTGCAGTTACCGTCAACGCAAAGAAAGGTTTTGTTATAACCCATAAATGTGTTGTCTGCGGTGCAGAGCGTAATAATAAAATGCAGTCCGACGACGATACCGCACTTCTTATAAAGCTTACAAACCCCTATAATCTGGAGGAATATTGATGGCTTCGGAAAAACAAAACGGCAAAACGAGCAAAAAAAGCTCTCTTTTGCATCTTTTAAAGCTTATTCTTGTTGTAATATCGGCGTTTCTTGCAGGTCTTTGTTTCAGACCTTCCGTTGGTATACTTGCGATGACACCTTTGTTTTTGGTGTTTTGCGGGATAAGCGCTTTTATCGGTATTGACGCAAAAATTAAATATATTTGCTTTGGCGTAACGGTTTTTTGGCTTAATACCGTTGAGCAGGCCGACAAAACTCCCGTTTTAATATTCACCGCATTATGTCTACTTGCATGTATTGCCTTTGAATATGCCGTAAAGTATATCAGAAAGAACAAAAAAATAGGAATTTCGGTTTTCTCCGTAAGTGCCTTGGTATGTATTTTACTGTCGTTCATTTTTGTCGGCAACCCGATTTCTGCAATTACCGCAAAGAACGAGATTGAAGGATATGCAAAGTCGATCTATCCCGAAAGTGACGAATACTTCGGTTCTTTTGAGTTTTCCGATATATACTATAATTTCAAAACGAAAACGTATATTGAAGATGCAAAAAGCAGTAAATTCCCAACGGAAGGAGCAACGCTTTCTTACAAAGACGGAGTTGTGCGTGACGGATTTAAAAGCATTGTTGAAGTAAAAGCCGCAGAGCCGTTTGTCCTTGAATTTACAGAGGTTTTGCGTCATTCCTTCCCTTCCGACAGCTTTAGTGTTGATTTTGAACGTTTTGTATTTTTGCCAAATCAAAATCTTTTCTCTGCGGGCGATGACGGACTTTACGGAAACATTGATTTTGAGATAACCTTATACGGAATTCAAAGCGTTCCCGAGTTTTTTGACCGTGTTGACAGGTATTATGAAGCTATTTCCGAATCGGGAATAAACTATTCCTCTGTCGTCTTCAGAACCGGCACGAGCGCAAATAACGGAATTTGGTTCTCACGTTCGGTTACTCTTAACGGTAGTTTCCGCAAGGAATTTGCAGAATATAAATTCGAGCTTATACCAACGGGCACGTCAAAGCTTTTCAACAAATATTTCGCTTCATTCACTTCCATGCAATAATTGATTATGTAAACCTAAACGATGATTCTTTACTTAAAAAGAATCATCGTTTTTTTGTTGTATCGAATAAACACTCTCTAAATGGAAAAACTAACCTTGCAGGCATAAATTGCATACGCTGATAACAAGTTTAACAATAATGAGGAGTGTTTAACATTGAAGATGCAAAACGGCGAGGAAGGAATACGCAGAGGAGATATATATTATGCCGATCTCAGCCCCGTTGTAGGCTCGGAGCAGGGCGGTGTACGTCCCGTTTTAATAGTTCAGAACAACCTTGGCAACAAATACAGTCCAACGGTTATTGCGGCTGCGATAACAAGCAAGACCGACAAAACAAAGCTCCCGACGCACATAGCCATCTCTGCCAAAGAGGGAGTTTCGGGCGACAGAAATTGCGGTTTGGCAAAGGATTCGGTCGTTCTGCTTGAACAGATACGTACTATCGACAAACGCCGTCTTAAGGAGCGTATGGGCACTCTTGATGAACGCACGATGCAACAGGTCAACAGTGCAATAGGCATTAGCTTTGGTCTGACTTGACCCCAATTTAAAAGGCTGTCTTGAAGCAAATTCAAAACAGCCTTTGTTTTATTTTTTAAGCGATTTGATTATTACAACCACGGCAACGGCAACGACCGCACCAACGAGAATAAGCACTATTATCATAAGCCACGGCGGAATTACGACCGTGTCTTTTTGCGGATCTTCCTCTGTTTCTTCGATTGTATCCGAAACGACCTCTTCAATAGAAGTATCGTTATTTATAACGTTTATTGCAACCTCTATCTCTTCGGAATTATTAAAGCCGTCGCTGACGATTACGGTAAAGCTATCCTTGCCCGTAAAGTCTTTTTCGGGTTGGAAGATCAGGGTTTGCTTATCGGCAGACACGGTAATGTTTCCGTGCTGCGGTTTTTTCGGAAATTCGATAACGATGTCGTCCCAATGCGTATCGTTATCCTCGATAGAAATTTCCGCCAGAACACGCTCCTCACCGTATATTAATTCAATATCGGGAACCGAAACAACGGGGGCGTTGTTTTTATAGGTGCCGTGAATGAATTGATAGGTAAGGTCGTAGAGCCTGCGTAGGTTAATACCCTTCGGGGTTGTTATTTCGGATTTTGATAATATTCCGAAAACGCCGTTATTATCGGTTTCCGTGAATATCTTAAACGAATTCATACAGCCCGATTTATACATAGCGAAAAGATGGTTTTCGTAATTTTTTGCGGCATCGGCGTAGGAATCGGAATCGAACGAGGATTGGTTCCAAAGTTCTATCTCGACACCCAAATTATTGTTATAAGCCGACAAAGCATATTCGGAAAGCATTTCCCTACCGTATCCGTTTTCCGAATTCGCATAGCCCGATTTCATAGAAGCACCGCTAAAGCCTAATTCCTTCCGATTATCAAAGCCTGCATAGAGATAACCGAACGAGCAGATGGATTCTATTCTCTTTTGTTCTATGTACTTATTTACGTTTTTGACAAACTGGATCTCCTGCTCGGAATATGAAGAATCTATCTCCGAAACGCACCACGAAAAGCCAACGAGAGAAATATTTTTATACTCGTTATTCAAGAACATCGAAATACATTCGTTGATATACCATTTTGCAACGTCAACTCTTTCGGAAAGAGTATTGCAATATTCGTCCAAGCCGTCGGAATCAATATCGCCGAATGGTCGGTTTATCATCATAGGGTACGGCAACGCAAGAAACACCTTGAATTTTTCTTTAATTCCAAGCTTTGAATATACCTCACCGACGGTTTGATCCAAAACAGAAAGGTCTCCGCCTTTTTTGAAGAGATAGTCAAGATAAAGCTCCCAATCGGACATAAGCGAACCCTGCTCGCCGTCGGAATAGAGAGAACCTCCCGAGGGATATACGGTATTGTGAGGAGTTATTACCGCAGAATCGAACATCTTTCCCGAAACGGCGCCGTTTATGCCGATATATGCGACATACGGCATAAGCATTTCTTTTGAAAATGACGATGTGCCGTATCCGTTATAAAGCGTTACGGTATCCGAAACGCCGGCAACCGATTTTATATAACCCAAGGGTTGCGTTTCGGCTGTGGGACGAATCTTCGATTCCTTGCCGTTCAACGTATTTCTGCCGATAATTTCGATCTCGTCACAATAGGAAAACGTTTCCACGGAATACTCTATCTTTACAAAACGTGCACCGTAGCTTTTACCGAGCTTTATATTAAATTCGGCGTGCTTTGCATCGTTGATGCTGGTTTTATAGTTGGTTTCGTAATCGGAAACATGAGCATATCTCACGCCGTCTTCCGAAAGGAAAACGTTGATATATCTCGGTGCTGTGATCTTTTTACTTTTATCGTTCAAGAACGATGCCTTTACGGCAGAAACGGCAACCTTATCGCCGAAATCGAAAACGACTATACGGCTTCTGCCACGATACGCACGGTACCATGCAGAATCGTCGGCAGATTCTGTTGCAATATTTCCGTCGGAAAGCTGACCGTTATCTATTTCAAGCTTTTCGCCGTTTTCTTCATAGCTTGAATATGACTGGGTTATCGGTTCGCCCGTAGTTATTGTATATTTAACACCTTTAGCGATATTCATCTCACTCTCTTCCGCAAAAACCGACAAAATCGGCGCAAGCATGCATATTACAAGAAGCAGAGAAAGCATTATTGATAATTTCTTCATCGTTATACCTCGAATATAGAAACATACGCACATATATATTATATACTATAATAAACTACATAAAAAATCAAGCGGAATCTTTTAGGAGTTGATCAATTTTGAACGCTTTTCAATACACGCAATTTATCCTCCCTAATTCTTATGCCGCCGTATCGGCAATGATGCAAAACGAAAGGATATATGCAACCGACGGAATTGAATGTAAAATACATACCTTTGTAAGCGACGGAACGGCGGTTGACACCCTTTGCACTCTACGTCCATATCGCAGACTTCGAACTTACAGCACTACCGAAATGATGACCGCTTTGGGCTGTTGTAACCAAAACAGAGTTTATTTTATTGACGAAAATTTCCTTGAAAGAGGGTTTGTCGAGCTTGATTCCTCTTGCGGTACGGAGCAAAATTGCGGTTGCGGCTGCGGTTGCAACTGTGCAATAAACGGTGACGTTTATTCCTGCGGCGAGGACGGTCTTATTGATGCTTCTTTAACCTGCATCGATAACCAAGCGTATATAGTTGGTGTATTTCCAAAAACCGCCTGCCTTTTCGATATGAACGGAAAACGTGTTACTCGGATATGCCAAGCGGATTGCGGAGAGATACTAACCGATTTTATCAATCCAAGGCAAGACCTTTTTGCTTTCAGCTCTTTAAAAGGAAATATACGCACGGTTACGGTTTCCGAAAACGGTATTTCTCAAAGCGCAATACTCGGCAAGGGGCATACCTTAAGAATGCTCATATATTCCGAAAATAATGAGATTCACGGGCTTTTCGGGAACAATTATATCTACAACAGAATGATTCCGATATACCGAAACGGGATTCTTGTTCTTCCTCAATGAACATAATTTTTATTTCTTGATCATATTCATTTATCGGAGATAAAAATATTTTCGAAAGGAAAAAATCAATGAAAAGAATCTTGATATTAATTTTAACCTGCTTATCTTTACTGTTGCTTTCCTGTTCGGCAAAGGAAAACAGCCCGAAATTTTCTTTGCCGTTAAAGATCGGCGCAAAGCTTTCGGGGACAGACGTTGTTTTTACTGCGGATATATCCGAAAATGGCTGTGACGTTATCTTTGAATCCCCCGAAGAGCTTAAAAACGTCATTCTTAAATTCCGTGAGGACGGAAACACGGCAAAGGTCGGTGATTTTGAAAGAAAAATCAAAAAGAACACCTTCCCTGCGCAGGAATCATTTATAGATGCAATACGCAAAATCGCATCGAGCGAAGAATTTATTGCTTCCGAGGAAGGAACAAAGTATACTATTGACGAAACGGTAATAATGGTGTATTATGATAAAGATAATGATGCGATAAAGCGCATCGAAACGGAGGAAAACGGACGGCGTTTTTGCTTTGACGTTGTCGGGCTTAAATTTTATGAAGCACAGAGTGAAAGCGAAGGTTGATCTTAACCGTATCGCTGAAAACTACAATTACATAAAATCGCTTGTCGGAACAAGCAGAGTTATGGCTGTTGTTAAGGCTGATGCATACGGTCACGGTGCAAACGAGGTTTCGAAACGTCTTTCTCTTTTAGGCTGTAACGATTTTGCCGTTGCCTGCCTTAGCGAGGCTTTGGAATTGCGTGAAAACGGAATTGACGGCAATATCCTCATTCTCGGCCCGACGGATGCATTGCTTATCGACGAGATCGTTGACAATAATTTCATTCAAACGGCAGACAGCTTTGAATATGCACACGATATTTCAAAGACAAGAGAGGTTCGTGTCCACATAAAGGTTGATACGGGTATGTCGAGGCTTGGTATATATTGCCATTCGGAAAACGACGTTCAATCCGCCGCAGACGAGATTGAAAAAATCGCATCGCTGGGCAATATAAAAATCGAAGGTATATTTACCCATTTCGCAGACAGTGACGGTATTACAAAAGAGTTTACCGAAGTGCAGTTTTCTGTCTTCTCTGCCCTTCTGAAAGAGCTGGAAAGCAGAAACATTGACGTTGGAACAAAGCATTGCTGTAACAGTGCGGCAACGCTCAGATATCCCGAAATGCATCTTGATATGGTGCGTGCGGGAATTATCCTCTACGGTCTTTTCCCTTCCAACGAAGTTAAAGACGAAAATATTCTTCCCGCTATGACACTTTCGGCAAGAGTTTGCGCCGTTCACAAGCTCAAGAAAGGCGACAGCGTCAGTTACGGTTGCACCTACCGTGCCGAAAACGATACGAAGGTTGCGGTCATCTCTATCGGATATGCCGACGGATTTTCGAGAGTTTATTCCGGAAAAGAGCTTATAAGAATTAACGGCAAAAGATTTTCAACCGTCGGAAGAATTTGTATGGATATGTGTATGGTCGATATCGGCAACGATTTTGATTGCAACGTCGGTGACAAGGCATTCATTTTCGAATCGAGCGACGACATTAACGAGCTTGCCGAGGCTATGGGTACTATCAATTACGAAATACTCTGCTCGTTAAAGCACAGAGTTAAGCTTGAATACGTAAACTGAAAAATGATATAAAAAATCTCCTGTTTGTTAACAGGAGATTTTTATTTGCTCTTTTAACTTTTGTTGGTATTATACCCAACCGGGGGTCCAACCGGATTCGTCCTGAGTAGGATCGTACGGATCGCAGTTGTATTCCATGTTCATGTCATAGGTGCCCATAACTGCACGCTTAACCCTGATATAGTGCATGGTGGTAGCATCTTCGCCGTTTTCAACATCAACGCCTGCTGCTTCGAGAGCAATGTTTGTGGTGGTATAGGTAGCTGCACATACACGTCTGATGGTGATATAGTCGGTAGCAGAAAGAGTTGCATCGCCGTTTACGTCACCCAAAACAACCGCCGTGTGGGAAATACCGTTAAGCTTTACAGTATAGCCGGTACCGATAGGATCGCTGTTTGCAACGGAAATACCGTTTGCGTTGGTGACCTGAACGGAAACGTTATAGTATGCGTTCTTAAGAACGGATACGGTTGCACCTACGGGGATACCGTAAATCTTTCCGTTTCTTGTTTCAGGCTTGAAGGTTACGCTTGCTGCAGAAGCAGAGAACGCAAACGCACTGACCAAGAAAAGAGTTGCGAGCAAGAATGCAATGATTTTCTTTGTGTTCATAATAGTGTCCTCCCTTTATTGTAATTTTTTTAAACAATAGATTGAACGATCGCATCGACGCCGACAGAAACGAACGCCATTATAAATCCTGCGATCACTACGCCCAATGCGATGGGCCAAAAGCTTTTTTTGAAATCGAGGTTCAAGGTTATCGCAACCAAAGCACCCGTCCAGGCACCTGTGCCGGGAAGAGGGATTGCGACAAACGCAAGTAAACCCAAAAACAAGCTTTTTTCCATTGAGGTTATCTTTTTGGTAACCTTTTTTTCGCCAAGCTCGAGAATCTTTCTGAAGGGCCAGCCGATCTTATCGAACTTTGCGAAATATCTTAAAACCTTTCCGCCGTAGAGAAGCAAAAACGGAATAGGAAGAAGGTTTCCTATTACCGAAAGCGGAAAGCTTAAAAGCAAATTAAGATCATTTGCAACGGCATACGGTATTGCGCCACGTAGTTCCACTATCGGGAGCATACTTATTGCAAAGAGTATGAGATAATGTATCATATCAAATATCTTTTCTTTCTATTCCGGTTGAGACTTTTTCAACCGTTCAAATTCTTTTACGATTTCTTCATCGGTTTTTGCTTTTCCGAAATCCGAGAAAGTAAAATCATATATTATAACGCTGTCAACGGAAAAAATCTTCTGATTTATACTCTTTAAATATCCGTCTTCCAAAACAACGGTCAGCTCGAAATTAAGCTCTATTTCAACTTCCGAAGCGATAACGAAAAGCTCTAAAAGCTGTTTGTGGCAGTCTTTATCGGCAAAGGCATATTCCGCTTCCGAAACAATGCTGTGTGCCAAGCGTGCCAATGATTGAAGGTCGTTTTTAAAGCAATACGTCTTGTTCGAACCCGATTCTGTTTTTGAAAAACCGAGATTTTCTATAAGATAATCTTCGTCCGCAAGGTCGAAAACGATCTTTCTTAAGGCACGTCCGAATTCTTCCTCATCGAGAACGTCTTTTGAGAAAACTTCTTTATTCAAAAGACTTGCGATTCCCGAAGGGTTATTGTCAACGAGAAGTCCGAACGCTTCGAAGAGAGTTTCCAACAAGGGCTTTTCTTCACGTTTTGAAAAGCTCTTTGAACCGTCAAGAAGGTCTATCGTGTAAATATACTCTTTCGTGCGGTAGATATACTCCTTATCGGTAATCTCCGCAAAACCGTTTTTGCCGAAATCCTTTGGGAAAATATATTCAATTTCCGTTTCTTCCGAAAACCCGTTTTCTGCCGTTGTTTTTGTAGATTTGATTCTGAAAGAATCCTCTGTTGTTTGCAAGGAAGCAGAAACAACGTTTACCAACGGATTATTATTCAAATAAATCCCCGCAACCAACACAGCGATAACAGCTATCGCCAAAATCGAGGCGAGCGTTATGAAAAGGGGTTTACTAAAACGTTTTTTAGTACCGAAAGTCATAGTCTACAGAATACGAGAAAAGCTATTTTTGTTTTCCAAAAAACAACCAAAACTTCCTCATATTACACCATACAGATATATTCGAATGTAATTCTATCAAATTTTTCGCAAAAGGTCAATAGAATACACAAAAAAATATTATTTTTTTTGAAGATATTTGGAAATTTTATTGTATTTAAAGAATTTATATAGTATAATGAAGATGAATTATTATGTATTTATATATCCGGAGATGATATTACTGATGAGCGGAATTTCTTTTACGTTGTCCGAAAACATAAATCTTGCCCCCTATTGCTCTATGAAGGCGGGCGGAAACGCAAAATATTTTGTCGAACCGAAGACCGAAGCCGAGCTTTTATATGCTTTGAAATATTTCAAGGCTATCGGCGAAAGATATATCGTCGTCGGAAAATGCTCGAACCTGCTCTTCCCCGACAGCGGATTTGACGGCGCCGTCATTTCGGCTTGCTCTATGAAGGGTATGTCCGTTGAAAACGGTATTGTCACCGCAATGTGCGGAGAAACGCTTTCCTCGCTTGCAACTACGGCTTGCGAAAACAGCATAACGGGCTTTGAGTTTTGCTACGGTATCCCCGGCTCTGTCGGCGGCGGTGTTTATATGAACGCAGGCGCATACGGCGGAGAGCTTTCAAATATATTCGTCAGCGGTAGATTTATTAATGAATCGCTTGAGATCGTAACTCTCACCAAGGAAGAATTGGATTTCGGATACCGTAAAAGCAGAATGGCTTTTGAAGGATTGATCCTCATTTCTGCATCCTTTAAGGGTGAAGAAGGAAACAAGGACGAGATACGTTCGCTTATGGACGAACTTATGGCTAAAAGAAAAAGAACTCAACCGCTTGAATATCCAAGCTGCGGAAGCGCATTCAAGCGTCCTGTCAGTAATTTTGCAGGCGCACTTATCGAGCAATGCGGTTTGAAGGGTACTTCTGTCGGCGGTGCGGAGGTTTCGGAAAAGCACGCCGGCTTTATCATCAATAAAAACAATGCAACCGCAACCGACGTTATTAATTTGTTGAATCTCGTTTCGGACACGGTTTTTGAAAAAACGGGCGTACGTCTTGAACCCGAGATCAGAATTATTGAGTAAATATAACAGGTGGTAAAATGTCTTTTTCCTCCGAAATAAAGCAACAGCTTTTATCGAATATCCCCAAAAAGGACTGTTGCAAGGAAAATATTGAAAACGGAAAAGCGTTTGGCAGGCTAAATTCAAATTGCGACAAGGATATAGGTTGTTTCCTGCGTGGCGTGTTCTTAAAATGCGGTAACGTAAGCGCACCGGGACGCAATTTTATGCTGTCGTTTGTCCTTCCCGACGATGAATATGCCGATTATATAGAAGAAATGCTTGAATCGGCAGGCTTGCCTCCAAAGCGTTCGGTAAGACGAAACAAGCCGTTACTTTATTATAAGGCAAGCGAAAGCATTGAAGACGTTCTTTCGTATATCGGCGGGGTTAAAGCCGCACTTGATATTATCAACACGAAAATTATGAGCGACGTGCGAAACACGGCAAACAGGATCTGCAACGCAGAGACCGCAAATCTCGACCGTATTGCACGTGCCGCCGCAGAGCAATGCGAGGCAATAAAAGTCATTCAAAAATACGGTGTTATGCAGAATCTTGCGCCCGAGCTTCGTGAATGCGCAGAGATCAGACTTGCAAATCCCGACATTAGCTTAAACGAGATCATCTCAAAGCTTCGTGAGCCTGTCAGTAAATCGGGATTGAACCATAGATTCAGAAAACTTATTGAGATTGCAGAAATGCTTCAAAAAACTTGAAAAAGGGACGCTTATGGGCTTTGTTCACCTTCATCTTCATACAGAATACAGCCTTCTTGACGGTGAATGCCGCATAAACGAAATTCCCGATGCCGTTATAAATGCAGGTCAGAATGCCGTTGCCATTACCGACCACGGTGTTATGTACGGTGCAGTTGATTTTTATAAAGCTTGCGTGGCAAAGGGAGTTCGTCCTATTATCGGTTGTGAGGTCTACGTTGCTCCACGTTCCATGGAGCAAAAGGACAGGCTTTTGGATTCCGATTATTCGCATCTTGTCCTCTTGGCGAAGAACGCAACCGGTTATAAAAACCTTATGGCT
This sequence comes from Clostridia bacterium, assembly GCA_017501055.1. Taxonomy (GTDB): domain Bacteria; phylum Bacillota; class Clostridia; order Oscillospirales; family CAG-382; genus Coliplasma. The sequence goes on from JAFVXP010000013.1 coordinate 10,587, forward strand.
ATCGTTTCAAAAGCGTTCACCGTTGGCTTTTATCAAAAACCGAGAACCGATATAGAAATGCTGACCAAGCATTCGGAAGGTCTTGTTGCGCTTTCGGGCTGTATTTCGGGAAGTATTCCGAAGGCAATACTTGCGAACGACCTTTCTCTTGCGAGAGAACGTATTATAATCTTCGACCGCATATTCGGAAGAAATAATTTCTATCTTGAGCTTCAACGTCACGGAATTGACGGTCAGGAAGAAGTCAACCGTGCACTTATCAAATTCTCCCGTGAGCTTGATATTCCTCTTGTTGCCACCAACGACGCTCATTATATTACAAGAGAGCACGCACAGATACAAAAGCTTCTCTCTGCTATTGCCACGGGCAACACGCTTGATAATTCAAGCTTTGGCATGGAAGGCAGCGAGCATTATATAAAATCCGTTTCGGAAATGGAAGTCCTTTTCCGTGACGTACCTCAGGCTATTGAAAACACGGTTAAGATCGCAGAGATGTGTAATTTTGAATTCGATTTCGATACTATGCATCTCCCTGCTTTTAAAACTCCCTCTCCTTATACGGCGCAAAGCTATCTTAAAAAGCTTTGTGACGAGGGCATTGACAGACTTGAAAGAGAGAACCGTCTTTGTGACGATATTTCGAAATACCGTGAAAGGATCGATTACGAGCTTTCGGTCATTCACAATATGGGGTTTGACGATTATCTCTTGATAGTTTGGGATTTTGTCAATTATGCCCGTCAAAACGGTATTCCCGTCGGCTCGGGCAGGGGCAGTGCCGTCGGCAGTCTTTGCACCTATTCGCTCGGTATTACACAAGTTGACCCGATACAGTTTGGGCTTCTTTTCGAGAGGTTTTTGAATCCCGAAAGAGTCAGTATGCCCGATATCGATATTGACTTCAGCGATGAACGCCGAGGCGAGGTTATAGAATACGTTGCTTCTAAATACGGCCGTGCGCACGTTGCACAGATCATAACCTTCGGTAAGCTTGCCTGCCGTCAGGCTGTTCGTGATACGGGCCGTGCGCTTGGTATGAGCTATGCGTCCGTTGACGAGATCGCAAAGATGATACCGAGATATTTGGACGTTACGCTTGAATCGGCACTAAAGGAAAATCCCGAGCTTAAACAGCGTTACGATAACGACCCTGCGGCAAAGAAGCTTATTGATTTTGCATCAAAGCTCGAAGGCAGACCGAGAAATGCATCCACGCACGCTTCGGGCGTTGTTATAACCGACGAACCGCTTACAAACTATCTTCCTCTTGCGGTCAACGACAGCACAGTCGTTACTCAATTTCCGATGAACACCGTTGCCGACCTCGGTCTTCTTAAAATGGACTTTTTGGGGCTTCGGTTTCTATCTATAATACAAAGTACGGAAAAGCAGATTAGGAAAACAATCCCCGATTTTTCTGCGGAATCACTTCCTCTTGACGATGAAGCGACCTATAATATGCTTTCCGAAGGAAACGCTATCGGTATTTTCCAGCTTGAAAGCGAGGGTATGCGTCATCTTCTTTCAAAGCTTAAGCCAAGGAATTTGGAAGACGTTATATCGGTCATATCGCTTTACCGTCCCGGTCCTGCGCTTTCTATCGATACCTTTTTAAAGAATAGATTAAACCCCGAAAAAATAGAATATGACGACGAGCGTCTTAAGGATATTCTCTCCACAACCTGCGGTGTTCTGCTTTATCAGGAGCAGGTTAGTGCGACACGTTGCACGAAAAGAGAAGAAATTCTCGGAAAAGTGCCCCGTATAGAATAATAAAACTTAGTAAGTTATTGGTTAATCAATGGGCCAGAGCCCGCCTGTAAACGAAAAGAATAAAATCTAAACGGAGAACTTATGATTTGAAGAGTAGAATGATGGGGTAACGCCCTGAAATGCTCTCTCTAAGAGCCCCCACATGCATGACGAGTTGAACATCGAATTGTATGAAGCTGGGTAAGGCAGGCTGAGAACCACCCTAACAGAGAAGTTGTGGCTACGCAAGTAGCATCGTGACACACAATGGTGCTGAGGAAAGCTGCTCAGAGGTGAGTGGTGTGGTCTATAGGCCGTGAGGCTATAAAATATCCATGGTGAGAATGTACC
>JAFVXP010000136.1 GCA_017501055.1 Clostridia bacterium
AGAGTATAAAACTTAAGTTAAAAATATAAATGTTACTAAAAGGAGTGTGCTTGTATGGCAACAAAAATCCTTGTTATCGACGACGACCTTAATATCTGTAATTTGCTCCAAATGTACCTCGAAAAAGAGGGTTATGAGGTCAGGACCGCAAACGACGGCGTTGAGGGTGTTTCGGCTTTCCGTATGTACGAGCCTGATATGGTCCTTCTTGATATAATGCTTCCCAAGAAGGACGGCTGGCAGATCTGCCGTGAAATTCGTGAGCATTCTTCAAAGCCTATCATTATGATCTCCGCCAAGGGCGAAACGATCGATAAGGTGCTTGGCTTGGAGCTTGGTGCAGACGATTATATCGTAAAGCCCTTCGATATGAAAGAGGTCTTCGCCCGTATAAAGGCCGTTTTGCGCCGCTATGCGAACCACGACACCGCCGATGGCGAGCTTATAAAGTTTGACAATCTTGAAATATCTCTTCAGAAATACGAGCTTAAGGTTTGCGGTAAATCCGTTGACCTTCCCCCGAAGGAGCTTGAGCTTATCTATTTCCTCGCCTCCAATTATAACAGAGTTTTCACCCGTGACCAGCTTCTTGATAAGGTCTGGGGCTTTGATTACCTTGGTGACAGCCGTACCGTTGACGTTCATATCAAGCGCCTTCGTGAAAAGCTTGAAAATGCATCCGAAAGCTGGACTCTCAAGACAATTTGGGGCGTTGGCTATAAGTTTGAAGTAACCACCGAAAATTAAAATATTAACGAGAAAGTTTTTTCATAATTTCTCCTTGGGAACTGTGCCGAATAAAACGGCACAGTTCTTTTTTTATCTTTTTGTGCATACAATCGAACAAAAAGAGGGTGATGAAAAATAAAAACAAACGCAGGGATCCTCATAAAGGGTGCGGCGGCGATGACCGTGTTCTCGCTTATCAATAAATTGCTTGGCGTTTTCCTAAGGCTTTTCCTTTCTGCACGTATCGGAAGTGAGGGAATGGGTCTGTATCAGCTTGTAATGAGCGTTTATACGATGTTTTCGACCTTCGCAACGGCAGGCTTTACCGTTTCGGTCTCCCGTCTTATTGCCGAAAAGGACCAAAGAAGCAAGGCAGACTCAAACAGACTTATGAGCAATTCCTTTTTGGCATCTGCTTTGATAAGCGCCGTTGCAACTTTGATAATGCTGTTTTGCTCGGATATAATTGCAGAAAGGTTTCTCGGCGATATACGTTGCGGACAGCCTTTAAGGATTTTGGCATTAAGTATGCCGTTTATGGCGTTTGCGGCGTGTCTGAAGGGTTGGTTTATCGCAAGGCAGAAGGTTACGATAACCTCTTCGGCTTCGCTTTTTGAGCAGATTATAAAAATAACCGTCACTGCGCTGTTTTTGAATATTATATTCTCAAAGACCGACGATATCGGAACACTTTGTACGGGAATAGTTATGGGCGTTACGGTTTCGGAGATGTGCTCGTTCACCTATCTCTTCCTCTTCCGTGCAATACCGAAAAGGAAGGAAAAGCAAAGATCCTTCCCGACCGAAACAAAGCGTGACAGTATGCGTTCATTAATAAACGTAACTCTGCCGATATCGCTTTCGGTCTATCTGACAAGCATACTGCACACTTCGGAAACGCTTCTTATTCCCTACGTTTTCGAAAGCTATTCGGGCGACAGAAGCTATGCACTTTCGCAATTCGGTATGATACGTGGAATGGTCGTGCCGATATTATTCTTCCCGTTTGCGTTTTTGGGAAGCCTTGTTTCGGTGTTCACACCCGAAATAAGCCGTCTTAACCTTATGCCCGACCGCAAACCGTTAAATTCCCGTATATCGTCGGTGATGTCGTTCGTTTCGATACTCTCCATAGCCGTCGGCGGACTTTTCTTCTTTCTGCCAAGCGAGATCGGCGAAGCCTTCTATCCCGGAGAGAATACCGCAAAGGCAATAGCTATACTTTCGCTCGTAACGCCGTTTATGTACGTAGAGACCGTCTCCGACGGACTTTTGAAGGCTATCGGGGAACAGGTTCAAACGCTGAAATTTACGGTCTATAATTCGGTGTTGCGTGTTGTACTTATCCTTCTTCTCGTTTCACGAACGGGCGAAATCGGCTATCTCTGGCTTTTGGTTATATCAAACACGTTTACTTACGTGCTCTGCCGACACAGACTTTATAAAGCAACGGGAGTTAAACCACGTTGGCAGACGGATATATTCCTTCCGTTAATTTGTGCCCTCTCGGGCGGTTTTTCTGCACGGTTCTTGCTTAACAAGCTTAACTTTAACGGTGCAATATTAAACGCATCGGTGGGGACTGTCGTTTATATCGGCGTGTTTGCATTGATATTAATGCTTTTTGCTTATGAACGTATAAAAACAACGGTAAAAAGGTTGCGTGGATAATGAATGAAAGCTCGATAGGCTTGCTTTTCAGATATTTGCCCCTGCGTCTTTCGGTGGCGGTAAATTCTCTGCCGAAGGATATATTGGAAAACATAAACGAAATACGGCTTCGCAAAAGAGGTGCTTTGTCTGTCACGCTTGGCGTTACAAACCTTTTTCTTGACGGGAAGGGGAATATATGCCCTCTCGGATCTGCAATTACCGTGACCGACGAGGAGATTAATGAATGTGTCCGGCGTTTAACGGAAGGCTCTCTGTATAGCTATGATGAATACGTTGCCTGCGGTTTTATTCCACTTTCCTGCGGAGGAAGGGCAGGAGTCTGCGGAAAGACGAACAGAAACGGCTTTTCGGAGATATATTCGGTCAATCTAAGGCTTCACCGATTTATCCCCGACGTTGCAAAACCTCTTGTTGAGGAGCTTGCAGCTAACGGCATTAAGGGTACAGTCGTATGCTCTCCGCCTGCGTTTGGAAAGACGACCTTCCTTCGGAGTATTGCCTATCTTCTTGCTGTCGGGAAGGGAATCGAACCAAAACGTGTTGCGGTTGCAGACGAGCGAAACGAGATAGCCGTCGGTATCTTCGGTTCGGGCTTGCTTGACGTTCTTTCGGGTATGCCTAAGGGTGAGGCAATAACACTTTTAACACGCACGATGTCGCCCGAAATTATAATCTGCGACGAAATAAGCGCAAACGAAACGGAATCTGTGCTCGAAGCACAAAACACGGGTGTTTCGCTTATCGCTTCGGTACATTGCAGGGATATTAACGAGCTTAAAAAGCGTGGGAGAATGAAACAACTGTTGGAAAACAACGTGTTTCCTCTCTGTGTTGTTTTGGGGTATGACGGCGGATATACCTGCAAGGTGATGAAAACGGAGGACTTTTTATGAAATGGCTTGGTGCTTTGCTTTTCGTGTGTGCTTCCTATCTTTTCGGTAAAAGACTTTCAAAAGACGAGGAAGAAAGACTTTTGTCGGTCGATTCTTTAATTCGGCTTTTAACCTATATGAAACGAAGGATAAACAGCGAAAGAACGCCTTTGTTCGAGCTGTTTTCCTCTTTCCGTGACGGATATTTTGAGCGTATCGGGGTTCTTGAGGAGATTAACCGCAACCGAGATATTTCGGAGGAAAAATGGGAAAGGGTCTTGTCTTTAATGTCCTTCGATGCGGACATAAAAACCGAACTGCTCCGTTTTTTCACAGAGCTTGGCACACTTCAGCTTGAAGATCAGCTTAAGCGTATAGACTATATTGTTTCTCTTCTTTCCGAAAGGCAATGCCTTATAAAAAAAGAGCTCCCCGACAAGCAAAAAACAATAAAAACCGTGTGCCTTCTCGCAGGTATGCTGATGACGATAATTCTCTTGTGACAGAAAGGAAAAAGAAAAATTGGGAATCACGCTGATACTTAAAATAGCAGGAATCGGACTTGTTGTAGCCGTTGCCTGCCAGATATTACAAAAAAGCGGCCGTGACGAGCAGGCAACCTTCGTTACCGTCGCAGGCGTAATTATCGTAATGCTTATGCTTTCAAAAGAGATAAGCTCGCTGTTTTCAACGCTGAAAAGCGTTTTTGGGCTGTGAACGTCTATGCGGTATGCGGTTTTGCCGTTGCCTCTGCGTGCATAATCGCACTCCTTCGACAGATACGCCCCGAGCTTGCAACAATATCGGTTGCACTTGTCGGCGTTTTGATATTTATATATCTGCTTAACGGACTTTCTCCCTTCGTTGCTTTTTTGAAAAACACCGCAATGGAAACAGGCAACGGGGGATATTTCGCCTTGATGTTAAAATCGCTTGCGATCTCGCTTTGCTGCCGTGTCAGCGCAGACGTTTGCCGTGATTGCGGAGAAAGCTCTCTTGCTTCAAGAGTCGAGCTTGCAGGCAAGGTGAGTATAGTGATAATAAGTATTCCCGTTGTTGAACAGCTTTTCGGAATTGCAAAGGATATGCTCGGATGAAAAAAATATTTTTAATAACAGCTTTCATATTCTGCCTTTTGCCCTGCTTTTGTATAAAGACCCTTGCTTATGAGGATTCGCAAACCGAAAGCATTGCCGAGCAAGCAGGTGCAAATAATCTTGAAAACGACTATCTCACAGAGGACGAGCTTTCGGGAGATAAGTCTGTAAACGTCTTTGAAAAAACGCTTTCCATAATAAAAGATTCTCTGCGTGACAACGGTCTTTCGGTGGTAAGATCATTCGGCGGTGTGTTGGCGGTGGTTTTGCTTTCCTGCGTTATGGGTGCAATGAAGTTCGGGCAGAACGAAACGCTGGACAAGGTCTGCGGATATATCTCCGTGCTTGTTTTGGCAGGGGTTACTTATAATATACTCTACAAGCTTTTCGTCTATATAACCGCCGTTATGGAATCGCTAACCGTTGCCGTAGGGTCGTTAATGCCCATCATGGCATCGTTGTACGTTTTCGGCGGTAACTCTGCCGCCGGTGCGGCATCAAGCACCGGCTTGCTCCTCTTACTTTCGGTAATATCGATGATATGCACAAAAGTGATACTTCCGCTGTTGCGGATCTCATTTGCACTCTGCCTTACCGGTGCAATACCGGGGAGCATAAATCTCGGCTCGGTGACAAACCTTGTAAAAAATACCTCGACAACGCTAATGGCGTTTGTATTCACACTGCTTGGCTTTGCATTGTATCTTCAAACTGCCGTTGCCTCTGCAAGCGATAGCTTTGTGACGAGAAGCGTTAAATTCGCAAGCGGCGTTATCGTGCCCGTTATAGGCAATATGCTTGGAGATGCATCGAGGACTGTTATGGCATCGGTTTCGGTGATAAAAGGCTCTGTCGGGGCTGTTGGCGTGGTTATAATACTTTCCATAGTGATACCGCCGATAATCGTTGTACTGCTGAATAAATTAATGCTTTTAATTTGCGGTATCGTTTCAAAATCTCTGGGTTGCGAAATTGAAAGCCGTTTTCTCTATGACCTTCTCGGGACGTTGAACGTCCTGCTTGCGCTTGTTGCAGGCGCAGGCGCAGTTTGTATAATTGCGCTTGCCGTGTTCGTAAAAACGGGGGTGGCGGTGTGAACGGTTTTTTCTATACCTTGCTTGTAACCTCGGTCTGCGGTGCGGTATGCACGATGCTGTCGGGAGTGGGTTTTGAAAAGTATATCAAATATATCGCTTCGCTCGTTTGTATTTGTGTTATGCTTTCTCCGTTGAAGGAGATTGACGTATCATCGTTTTTTGATATGGAAACAAATTTTGAAATCGAAAACACACAAGAAAGCGAAGGACTTTATCCGCTTGCAACAGAAATAACCGAAGAAAATGCAGAAAGCTATATTAACGAAATCGTTTTTTCGGAATTTGGCATAAAACCGAAGGCAACCGACATAAAAATAGATTGGGACTCAAACGAACCGATTATCGAAAATATAACCGTCGTTTTCCAAAAAGAAGATATGCATTGTAAGGACTCGGCGGAAGACTATCTTAAAAACGTTTTGGGCGGAGAGGTGAAAATTATTGAAGGTTGAACAATGGCTTGAAAAACTGAAAAAGCTGTTCGGCACAAAGGGCGGAGCTTTTATAATAATCGGTCTTATCGCAGGGCTGGCACTGCTTTTAATACCTTCCGAAACGGAAACTCCCGAAACTGCGGAATATACGGGCGAAGGTATAACCTCGGTTGAATATTGCAACGAACTCGAGCAGAAAGCAGAGGAATTAATATTGCGCCTGCCCGAGGTTAAGAATTGCTCGGTGTTCATAACGCTCGAATCGGGATTTCGGTATATCTATGCGACCGACCAACACGTTCGGGAGGAAAGCGGTTCAAAGCAGACCGACAAGACGATAGTGCTTGCCGACAATACCGACGGAGAAACAGCAATTTTGGTTGAAGAAACGATGCCGAAGATTGCGGGTGTTGCCGTTGTCTGCGAGGGTGCATCGTACGAAACGCAAAGAAGAATTATCGACCTTATATGCGCCTTGTTCGATATAAAAAGCAATCGAATAAGCGTTCAAACATAAAACATACATACGGAGGGCAATAATGGACATTAAACAAAAATACGAACAGGTCAGAAGAAAGCTTAAAGAGCTCGATTGGAAAGGTATGATAGCAACAAAAGCATTCATAACCGTCGGCTGTGTTATGCTGATCTGCGTTGCTGTGCTTGTAAGCTCGCTTGTAAACGGAGCCGATGAACCGATCGCAGGCGAAGAAGGCAACAAGGTTCTCGGAAATACGCTCCTTGTCGATGCAAGCGCAAGCGACGACGGTTCTCAAGGCAACAGCCAAACCAACCCCGATGCAAACGCAAATAATCAAACAGGTGAAAATGATTTCTTTGCGATGTCGATAATCAACCGTACACAGGTTCGTGATTCTGCGCTTGAAGTATTAAACGAGATCGCAACCAACCCCGATACACTCCCCGACGCAAAGGAAGAAGCACTCTCTTCGATTGCCGATATTGCCGATGATATGACTGCAGAAGCAAACATCGAAACTCTTGTAAAGGCAAAGGGTATTGCCGAATGTGTTGCCGTTATAAGCGGTGAGAATTGCTCGATAGTGGTCAATGCAAGCGGTCTTGTTCCCGATGAATTAACACAGATAACCGACATCGTCTATGAACAAACGGGAATCCCCGTTGCCAACATAACCGTTGTAGAAGCAAAAGAGTAAATTTCCTTTTCACGGTGCAGTTTGGAGTAATGCAACTTGTCATTCCGAACGGTGGGTTCAGTATAGCCTGTCATTCCGAGTGACATCGGGGTCCCCAATAGCCCTACAAAACTTCGTTTTGCAGGGAACCCCACATTTATGTTTTTGGGGTGATATAACGAGGAATCTCACTTAGGAGAAGGCAATGTTAATTAAACAAATACAAAAGAAACAACTGATTGAGATTCTTCACTTCAACTTCGTTTCCGTTCAGAATGACAGTTGTGTTTGAACGAAAGGTTATCAATAATTGAGATTTTCAAAAACAAAAAAGCCTCTCGATCGAGAGGCTTTTTTATATTACATATTATTCAAAGGAGCTTTCGCCTGCGAGTACGCCGTTAAGGTTGTTAACGATCTGTTCGCCGTAAACGACCTTGCCGTTTGCGTATGCCGCAAAGGGAACTGCAACGATGTCCTGATCTGCATAATCTGCAAGACCGATAACGGTTGCATAGAAGGTGCAGGTGTCGTAATCGTCAAATGCCTTGCCTTCTTCGTATTCTTCAATACCGCAAGCGGTAACCTTGATAACGTAGGAAGCAATTTCGGAGTTGCTTGCATAGTTGAGGTCAAGGGTGTTGTCGCCGAGACGGTAGTTCGAGATGAGAAGGAAGCCGAGGTCGGTAAGCTCGCCGTTGGTGTCAACCTTGGTGTAGGTTGCGCCGAAACGCAAACCGTTCGAACCTGCGTTAGCCTTTGCACCGAGAGATTCGATGGAATCCTTCGGGATGTAGAAGACGATGTTAGCGTTTGTACCAACAGTCAAGTTATCAACGTTGATGTTGTTCAACTGAAGTGCCATACCCTTCTGAACAGCCGCGAGGGTTTCACGGTTAACCTTGGAATCGGTGCTGGAAGAAGTATCGTCCCAGTGAACTGCGATAAGAATCTGGTTATCAGAGAGAGTGTAGGAAGAAGAGTTGCCCGAAGCACCGGGAATTTCAACACTTTTTACGATGTATGCACCTGC
>JAFVXP010000137.1 GCA_017501055.1 Clostridia bacterium
AGTTGAAACAATCAGAATAATTTATGATGAATTGAAACAAGTCAATCAAAATCAACAGAATCAGATTCAACATCAAAAGGAAGAACTGGAACAATTAATTAACAAATTCAAAGGGGTATGTCTTATGAGAATATGTTCCATCTGCGGTAATAACTGCGCAGACGATGCAATCTTCTGCACGGCGTGCGGTAACAGATTTTCCACAGAAACAACCGAAAATCAAGATTTCAACACTGCTGATACTCAGCAAACAACAGTTGAAGCACCTCAAACCACCGAAGAACCCAAGAAAAACGAAAGAATCTCGCTTGATTTCCCGAACGGTCATTTCATTTCCAAAGATGAATACATCGTTGCAAACCTCGAAAACGGTGTTTTTGACAACATCATTTCCGGCGAAGGCTTCAAGTCCGAGGGTGCAGTAATCACCAACAAGAGATTGTATTACAATCACAAAACGGGTATTATCAACGTTCGCACACAAGAGGAAAAGGTTGATATCAAGGATATTACGGGCACGAAGATCGCAAACTTTAACCCCATCGGATTGCTTATTATTCCGATTCTCGCATTACTTATTGGTTTTATAATAGCCGTTTCCGAAGAAGAAATTGAAATATTCTTCTCCTTCTTCCTTCCTGCTTTGGTTTTCTTTATTGTATATCTGTTCGCAAAGAAATCTCATCTTAAGATCGAATATGCAGGCGGTGCAATATACTTCTCGGTTAAAAAATACGGAAAAGCAAATATCCGCAACTTCCAGAAGGCAATCCACGCCGTAAAGGATCATATCGAAGCAAACAAAGAATAATTTGATATAAAAAATGCCGTGCATCACAACGATGTACGGCGTTTTTTTGTTTTTGGGGAGATTTGTTATTTTACAGACGGAAGAAACAACGAAATGACAGTTGTGTGAACGGAAGGTTGTCCATAATTGAGATTCTTCACTTCATATTCATTCCGTTCAGAATGACAGTTGTGTTATTTCTTACCTTCAGAATGACACGCCCTGTCATTCTGAGCGATGGGTCCCCGAAAACATTTATGTTTTTGGGGCATCAAGCGAAGAATCTCACCCAGGAGAAGGTAAAGTTAATTGAACATAGACAGAAGAAACAACAATGTTTTACGGGCGGACCGTCGGGGACGCCGGTCCCTACAAAAACAAATTTTTTCAAACAACAAATTGAGATTCTTCACTTCATATTCATTCCGTTCAGAATGACAGGTTTTAAAAAAGTATCACGGGAATCACGCAGGAATCTGAAATATGCCTACTCCGTGACAATAAAAAAATCACGGGAATCACGCAGGAATTAAAAACCAACCTACACCGTGAAAATAAAAAACGTTTCACGGGAACGACGCAGGAATTTAAAACCAACCTACACCGTGAAGATAAAAAAAGAAAAAAGAGCCTTTGGCGTTTTAACGTCAAGGGCTCCTTTTTATTAAAGGTCTCTCTCGAGATTTATTCAGAATTATTCAATACCTGCGATGACGAACATATAGTCGTCACATTCGGGGAAGTTTATCTTGAAGAGCTTCAAGGAAACACCCTTAAGCTTCGGAACGAAGCGGGAATTGTCGATAACCGAGAAGTTGGGGAACTCTGCAATGGTCTTACCGACGCATTTAACGTATGCTTCCTTACGAACCCAGATACGAAGGAAGTTTTCTGCTTCCTTACCGCTGTCGCTTTCACGGACAAACTCCGATTCCTCAACCGAGAAGAATCTTTCTGCAAGCATCATATAGTCAACCTTGTTGTCGGCAGAAAGGATACGGGGCATATATTCGCCGTCGATGCCGACGGGCTTATCGCAAAGCACGGCAAGCATGACCTTTTCTGCACGGGCTATTGAAAGATAGAGCTTCTTTTCGGTGTTTTCAACCGAAGGAATACCGTTTTCGTCGTAGACTATCTTAACCTTATTGTCCTTAAGGAATTCACGTACAGCCTTTTGAATATCGGACTGACGCTGTTTTTTTGTTGTGCTGTTTTCAAGTATGAATGTTTTTATTGCCATTTTATTATTCCTCCGAGGAAATAGGTTGTTCTACGGGTTGTTCTGCAGTATCTTCTGTTGCTTCTTCGGTAATTTCGGGTCTGTCCTCTGCTTCAACGTCGGGATCGACAGCCGCAAAGCGTTTTACCGATGCACCCTCTTCAAGACGCATTACGATTACACCCGAAGCGCTTCTGCCGTAAACGGGTATCTCCGAAACACGGGTACGGATTATGATACCGCCGTCGGTGATAAGCATGATCTCGTCGCTTTCCTTGACAAGACGGATACCTGCAAGCTCGCCGGTCTTGTCGCTGATACCGTGACAGATAATACCTCTGCCGCCACGGTGCTGGCATTTATATTCGCTTATCAAGCTTCTCTTACCGTAGCCGTTTGATGTTATTGTAAGAACGAATATCTCTTCCTCGTCTGCGCCTTCGGGAATTATACCTGCGCCGACAACGAAATCGTCCTCGTCGAGCAATACTGCACGAACACCGCGGGCGTGTCTGCCCATTTCACGGACGTCGTTTTCGTCGAATCTGATAGAGATACCTCTATTCGTTGCAACGATGATGTTATCGTTACCGTTCGAACGGAGAACGTAGAGAAGCTGGTCGCCCTCGTCGAGAGTTATTGCATAAAGACCGTTTGTACGTCTGGTCTTATACGCCATAAGGTTGATACGCTTGACAACGCCGAGCTTTGTGATAAGAACAAGGTTTTCGTCTTCCGAGAATTCGGTAACGGGAACTATTGCCGTTATCTTTTCATCGGTGTCGAGCGAGAGAAGGTTTACAAGGTTCGTACCCTTTGCGGTACGTGTGCTTTCGGGGATCTCGTAGCACTTCTTAATATAAACTCTGCCGGTATTGGAGAACATAAGGAGAAAATCGTGGCTGTGGGAGATGATAACGTCTTCAACAAGGTCTTCTTCTCTTGTTCCCATTGCCGTAATACCCTTACCGCCACGGCGTTGTGCCTGGTAGGTATCACTCGGCAAGCGTTTAACGTAGCCTGCACGGGTTGCGGTGATAACGCAGGTCTCACGCTCGATGAGGTCTTCGATAAGAATATCGTTTTCTGCCTCTACAATTTCGGTACGGCGTTCGTCACCGTATTTATTCTTAACGTATTCAAGGTCTTCTCTGATTATTGCGATAAGCTTGGTCTCGTCGGCAAGGATCTCTTTCAATTCCTTGATAAGCGCATAAAGCGAAGCAAGTCTGTCCTCGATCTTCTGTCTTTCCATACCCGAAAGACGGCCGAGGGGCATTTCGACAATAGCCTGCGCCTGTATATCGGAAAGACCGAAACGTTCCATCAAATTAGCCTTAGAATCGGGAATACTTGCGCTCGCACGGATTATACTGATAACCTCGTCGATATTGTCTATTGCTATCTTATAGCCTTCGTAAATATGTGCTTCGTGCTCTGCCTTTGCAAGGTCGAACTGAACACGTCTTGTTTCAACTTCCTTGCGGTGTGCAAGATAGTGGGAAAGCACTTCTTTAAGGTTCAAAAGCTTCGGCTCGCCGTTTACAAGCGCAACCATATTAACTGCGCAGGTGTCCTGAAGCTGGGTATATTTATAAAGAAGGTTCAACACTATCTGCGGATTTGCGTCCTTCTTGACCTCAATAACGATACGCATACCGCCTCTGCCCGATTCGTTACGGATATCGGAGATACCTTCTATCCTCTTGGTCTTTACAAGCTCTACCATGCTGTCGAGAAGCATTGAACGGTTGACCTGATAAGGCAATTCGGTTACGATAATGCTCGTTCTGCCCTTGTTTTCCTCGAAATGAGCTTTCGCACGGACACGGACCTTGCCTTTGCCCGTCATATATGCTTCATAAATGCCCGAGGTGCCGTATATCGTACCGTAGGTCGGGAAATCGGGGCCCTTGAGGTACTTCATAAGGTCGGGAATAGTGCAATCGGGGTTGTCGATAAGATATTCCGTCGCTTCAATGACCTCACGCATATTATGCGTGGGAATATTCGTTGCCATACCAACTGCGATACCGACACTGCCGTTTACAAGCAAATTGGGGAAACGGGAAGGAAGAACCACGGGTTCTTTTCTCGAGTTATCGAAGTTGGGGGTATAGTCAACGACGTTCTTTTCGATATCCGCCATCATCTCGTCGGCAAGGCGTGACATTCTTGCTTCGGTATAACGGTATGCCGCAGCAGGGTCACCGTCGATATTACCGAAGTTACCGTGGCCTTCGACCAAGGGATAACGTAACGAGAAGGGCTGTGCAAGACGAACCATCGCATCATAGACCGATGCGTCGCCGTGCGGATGGTATCTACCAAGCACGTTACCGACAGTCGTTGCAGACTTGCGGAAGGGCTTGTCGTAGGTGAGCCTGTCCTCATACATAGCGTAAAGGATACGTCTGTGGACCGGCTTCATACCGTCACGAACGTCGGGCAGTGCTCTGCCGACGATAACGCTCATCGCATAGTCGATATAACAGCTCTTGATCTCGTTCTCGATACCGATATTATGTATTACTTGTTCTTCGTGATTGCTGTAATCGTATTCGTGTGCCATTCTTTTGCACCTTTCTTTTCTCCGAGAGGAAAACTTTTGAAAAAGTTTTTCTCTCGGGCTCTCTTTTCAAAACTTTTTGTTTTTATCTTCACGGTCTTGGCTGGTTTTTGATTCCTACGTTGTCCCCGTGATACTTTTTTATCTTCACGGTGTAGGTTAATTCAGTATAAGTGTCATTCTGAACGGAATGAATATGAAGTGAAGAATCTCA
>JAFVXP010000138.1 GCA_017501055.1 Clostridia bacterium
GGCGAAACACCGCTTATACGTGATGCTCTGCCGACGTTTTCGGGACGGAGGTTTTGAAGCTTCTGTGCCGCTTCAAGGCGAAGTCCCTTTATTGAGGTATAGTCTATGTCCTTGGGAAGACATTTTTCTTCAAGCTTTGAGAATCTTTCGACCTCTGCAAGCTGACGCTTGATATATCCAGAATATTTAATTTCAGTCTCGGCACGGGAAAGAAGTATCTTATCATATTTTTCGATCTCGCCCGAAAGTGTCAAAACGTCGTTTACAGTAACACCTGGACGGCGCAAAAGCTCTGCTTTGACAATGCCCATACCCGTGCGCTCGTAACCGTATTTTTCATAAAGGTCGTCAAGCTCTTTACAAGCCTTTATACTGCTGTTTTCAAGCATTTCTATTAGGTCGGATAGATCCTTCTCTGTCTTTAAGAACTTATGATAGCGTTCTTCGCTGACAAGACCGACGTTATATCCCTTCGGGAGAAGGCGTGTTTGTGCATTATCCTGACGGAGAAGAAGGCGGTATTCACTTCTTGAGGTCATTATACGGTAGGGCTCGTTAGTTCCTTTTGTTACAAGGTCGTCAATGAGAGTTCCTATATAGCTTTCGCTTCTTAAAAGCGTGAAGGGTTCTAACCCTTTAACCTTAAGTGCGGCATTTATACCTGCGACAAGTCCCTGTGCGGCAGCTTCTTCATATCCCGAGCTTCCGTTGAACTGTCCTGCACCGAAAAGTCCGTTTATCGAACGGAATTCAAGGGTATTTTTAAGCTGTAACGGGTCACAGCAATCGTATTCTATTGCATAGGCGGTTCTCATAAATACTGCGTTTTCAAGTCCCTCTATGCTATGTACCAAATCAAGCTGGACCTCCTCGGGGAGCGAGCTTGAAAGACCTTGCAAATAGACCTCCTTCGTATCGTCGCCCATTGGCTCAACAAAGATCTGATGTCGTTCTTTATCGGCAAAGCGAACGACCTTGTCCTCTATACTCGGGCAATAACGGGGTCCCGTACCGTGAATGACACCCGAATACAACGGAGAACGTGAAAGGTTTTCACGGATTATACGGTGGGTCTCTGCATTGGTATATGCAATATAGCAAGGAAGGCTGTTTTCACGAGAGGGTGCAAAGCCGAACATTGTAGGTTCTGCATCGCCGTCCTGACGTTCGAGCTTTGAATAGTCTATCGAATCGGCATGGATCCTTGCAGGAGTACCCGTCTTGAAACGAACGAGCTTTACTCCAAGCTCTTTCAGCGAATCGACCAATCGGTTTGCAGGGAGAGTATTATCGGGACCCGAAGCATAGGCTTCTTCACCGACGATTATCCTTCCGCCGAGCGAGGTTCCCGTTGAGATGATAACGCATTTTGCGGGATAGAACGCACCGAACGAGGTGGTCACACCCGTAACACCGTTTTCATCGGCTTCGACAGAAACGACCTCCGATTGTTTAAGCACCAAATTTTCGGTGTTTTCTATGATATTCTTCATATAATTGCGGTATTTTACTCTATCCGCCTGCATACGCAAGGACCTTACGGCAGGACCTTTAGAGGCATTGAGCATACGGCTTTGAAGCATAACTTCGTTTGCCGCACGTCCCATTTCACCGCCCAAAGCGTCTATCTCGAAAACGAGATGTCCCTTGCCCGTACCGCCGATAGAGGGGTTACAGGGAAGGTTTCCGACAAGGTCGAGCGTCAGAGTGAACAACGCTGTTTTAACACCCATACGTGCGCAAGCCAATGCAGCCTCTATGCCTGCATGTCCTGCGCCGATTACGGCTACGTCCAATTTTTCTGCTGTGTATTTCTGCATAATCGATTCCTTTTATTTTCCTACGCAAAAGCGTGAGAATATCTCGTTTACAATGTCTTCGCTGACCGTTCTTCCGTCGGCTTCGGCTATGGAAGAAAGCGCACGCTCGATATCCATTCCTGCGATATCCTGCGTGAAGCCGTCGAGTGCGTCTATTGCCGATTCAAGCGCTTCGGCGGCATTTGCAACGGCGGCGCATTGACGTGCATTTACGACGATCTCATCGTTTTCCGTAATCTCGCCTGCACCGAACATTTGGGAAACTGTTTCTATGAGGGCTTCTATTCCCTCTCCGTTACGGGCACTTATTTTTATTACTCTTTCAAAGGGAAGGTTAAGCTCTTCGCTTGCAATATCCGTCTTGTTGACGATACAAACGGTCTTGTCTTCCTTTTGGCTTTCTTTGATTGCGTTTATAAGAGTTTTGTCGTCATCGTCCAAAGGTCTTGACGAATCGAAAACAGCAAGGACAAGACCCGATTCCTCGATAGCCTTACGGCTTTTTTCAATACCGATCTTTTCAACGGTATCCTCGCTTTCACGGATACCTGCGGTATCGGAAAGACGCAATATCATATCGCCCAGACGTACCGTTTCGGTTACAACGTCACGGGTCGTGCCTGCAATATCGGTTACTATTGCCCTGTCTTCACCGCAAAGACGGTTTAAAAGCGAGCTTTTGCCCGTGTTCGGCTTGCCGACGATGGCGGTCACTATGCCTTCGCTTATTGCTCTGCCGTAGGTATGGCTGCTTTTTAATTTATCAAGGCGGCTTTTAAGCTCTGTAAGGCGGGAGCGCATTTCGGGAACAGAAACGTCGGTCATATCCTCGTCGGGATAATCGATATACGCATAGACCGAAGCGGCAAGGATACGGAGGGAATCGTATATCTCGCCAAGCGCACGGCTTAGTGAGCCGTTTGCCTGCTTTGAAGCGATACGCAGGTGGCGCTCGCTTTTTGAATCTATAATACCGCCTATCGCTTCGGCTTGGGTTAACGATATTTTTCCGTTTATGAAGGCACGTCTTGTAAATTCGCCTGCGGTTGCCATTCGTGCACCGTTTTTTAATGCGGCGGAGAGAAGGTTTTGCGTTACGAGAGTACCGCCGTGGCAATAAAGCTCGGCAACGTTTTCACCCGTGAAGGAACGGGGGGATTCGAAGAGGATACATATACCGTCGTCGAAAATACCCTTTTCGTCACGGAAAGAGCCGTAATAGACCGTTCCGTGAAGTCTTTTTGCGAAGCGTTCCTTCGACGCAGGAACGAATATTTTTTCGGCAACGCTGAAAGCATCGCTTCCGCTTATTCTTATCATTGCCACACCGCCCTTACCGTAGGGCGTACCGATGGCAGCAATCGTACTCATAACACAATCTCCATAAACACGTATTCAATCTATTATACTTCATTTTTTGCGTTATTGCAATTATTTTTACAAATAACTGTATACTTTTTGTAAGATATATGTTAATATACTATATGTAAAAATATGCACTTCCGTAAAAAGGAGCGATAAAATGTCTTTATTTACAAAAATCTTTGGTACTTACAGCGACAAACAGCTTAAAAAGATTGAGCCTATCGTTCAGAAGATAGAAGCTCTTTCTGATAAATATGCCAACATGAGCGAATCCGAGCTTAGAGGTCAGACAGATATTCTCAAGGGCAGACTTAATAACGGTGAAACGCTTGACGATATTCTTCCCGAGGCTTTTGCAACGGTCAGGGAGGCTTCTTGGCGTGTGCTTGGAAAGAAGCATTACAGAGTTCAGCTTATAGGCGGTATCGTTATACATCAAGGCAGAATTGCCGAAATGAGAACCGGTGAAGGTAAGACCCTTATGGCTACCCTTCCCGCATATCTCAACGCACTTTCGGGCAAGGGAGTTCATATCGTTACCGTTAACGATTACCTTGCAAAGCGTGACAGCGAATGGATGGGTAATATTTACAGATATTTAGGTCTTGAGGTTGGTCTTATCATTCAAGGTCTTGATACAAAAGAACGTCAAAAGGCTTACAACGCCGACATTACCTACGGTACGAACAACGAATTCGGCTTTGACTATCTTCGTGACAATATGGTGGTTTATAAAAACCAAATTGCACAGCGTGGTCACGAATTTGCCATTGTCGACGAGGTTGACTCTATCCTCATTGACGAAGCACGTACCCCTCTTATCATTTCGGGTGCGGGCGGTGAATCGAGCGAGATGTATAAAAAGGCCGACGAATTCGTTCGCAGGCTTAAATGCTATCGCATTAAGGAATTCGATTCCAAGCGCAGCGACGAGGACATCGCAGAGGATTATATCGTTGACGAAAAGGCAAGAAGCTGTATGTTTACGGCAAACGGTCTTGCGAAAGCCGAAAAGCATTTCGGCATTGAAAACATCGGTGAAGGCGAGCATTCCGAGCTTATGCATTACCTCAACAACGCTATCCGTGCAAGAGGTATTATGCAACGTGACATCGATTACGTTATGCAGGACGGCAAGGTCGTTATTGTCGATTCCTTCACGGGACGTATTATGCCGAGCAGACGTTTCTCTAACGGTCTCCACCAAGCTATTGAAGCAAAGGAAGGCGTTACCGTTCAGAACGAAAACAGAACTCAGGCGACGGTTACGTTCCAGAACTACTTTAGAAAATACAAAAAGCTTTCCGGTATGACGGGTACGGCTCTTACCGAGGAAGACGAATTCCGTGAAATTTATGCGCTTGACGTTGTCGTTATCCCGACAAACAAGCCTATGATAAGAAAAGACCACAACGACGTGGTCTACAAGACCGTCAACGGCAAGATTGAAGCTATTATCAATCAGATCCAGGAATGCCGTTCCAAGGGACAGCCCGTGCTTGTGGGTACGGTCTCGGTTGACAAAAGTGAATTTCTTTCCAAGATTTTAAAGGCAAGAAACATTCCGCACAACGTACTCAATGCAAAATACCACGAAAAGGAAGCAGAGATAATTGCATAGGCAGGCAAGCTTGGTGCCGTTACGATCTCCACCAACATGGCGGGCAGAGGTACCGACATTATGCTTGGCGGTAACTCGGAATTTCTTGCAAAGGACACGCTCCGCAAGGAAGGTCTTGACGATTATATGCTTTACGAGGCGACCAATTTCGGTATGACCGACGACCCCGAGATCCTTGCCGCAAGAAAGCATTTTGAAGAGCTTAAAGAGGAATTTGAAAAGGATATTCGCATTGAAGCGGAAAAGGTTAGAGAAGCGGGCGGTCTTTTCATTCTCGGTACGGAACGCCACGAAAGCCGTCGTATCGATAACCAGCTTCGCGGACGTGCAGGCCGTCAGGGTGACCCCGGCGAAAGTAAATTCTTCCTTTCGATGCAGGACGACCTTATGCGTCTTTTCGGTGCAGACAGAATTATAGGCATTGTCGATACATTAAAGCTCCCCGAAGACCAGCCTATCGACGCAGGTATTCTTTCAAACTCCATTGAAAATGCACAAATGCGTATTGAAGGCGGTAACTCCGAACGCAGAAAGAACGTTCTTCAGTATGACGACGTAATGAATCAACAGCGTGAACGCATCTACGCTCAGCGCCGTTCAGTTCTTAACGACGACGATATTTCCGCAACCATTCGCAAGATGATGAGCAGTTATATTTCCGAAACGGTGGGCACGTATACAACCTCCGACGTTGCAGACGAATGGGATTTTGACGGAATCCGCAACGAATTTAACGGTCTTCTTTGCGACGCAAACGACTTTAGATACAGTCAGGCAGATCTTGCAACGCTTTCTCAGGAAGACATCATCTCCATTCTTGAAGAACGTGCAAGCAAGGCGCTTGACAAGCAGGAAGAGATATTCACTCCCGAGGTCTTCCGTGAAGTCGAACGTGCAATATTGTTGCGCAACGTCGATTCCCGTTGGGTCGACCACATCGACGCTATGGACGACCTTATAGGAAGTGTAGGCTTGAATGCATACGCACAGCGCAACCCTGTTACCGAATATAAGATCCAGGGCGGTGCGATGTACGACGAAATGATCACGGAAATACATTCGGGCACGGCAAGAATGCTTCTCACCGTAAAACCCCGTCCCGAAGCTACCGAAAGAAAGCAGATCCTTAACGGTTCGGCTTCATTGAAGGGAGAGGGCGGACAAAAGGTTAAGCCCACCCCCGTTAAGAAGACGGAAAAGGTCGGCCCGAACGACCCCTGCCCCTGCGGTAGCGGTAAAAAATATAAAAAATGCTGTCAGGGCAAGGAAAATTAAAAGATTTATTGATTATCAGCGAGGTTTAAAATATGGGATTCGGTGTTGCATTATTCGGATACGGCTTTTTGCTTCTTAACGAGGTTGGCGGTGCGCTTTTCGGCGTACTCCTGCTTGCATACGGATTCTTCCTCGCTTCCCGTCTTGAAGCAGGCTTTTTGAAAGCCTCCGTAAGCTCGTTATTTATGCTTCCGAGAGGAATTTTGTTATTTCTCGACATTTTGGGAATAGTAGATATCGACACGCTTCCGACGGTTAACGTAATTACGTTTATACTCTATCTTTCGGCTTGGGCGTTAATGTCGTATTTCTGGTTGAGCTCGGTTGCAAAAATCGCAAGAGAATGCAAAGCAGAAAAGCTTGAAGGCCAAGCAAGAAAACGTCTTGTTTTCACGGTTTTTGCCATTTCCATTGCATTGTTCGCAGGAATCGCAAATCTTTTGGGAGTTCTCGGCGAGCTTGCATTTATGGTTTCATCGGCGCAGTATATTCTTCAGTATGCGGTTATAATCGTTAACATAATTTTCTTGCATACCTGCTTTGTTCTTATAACGAGCGAGGCTCAATATCAGCAGGACAAGCAACAGTTGGCGGCCGAACGTGCAAAAGCTATTGAAAAGAGATATAACGAAAAGCAGGAGGTTGAAAGAAAAATTGAAAAGCGAAAGAAAAAATAAAAGCGTTTCGAGCAAAAGCCGTTTTCTTATAATTTTCGGTTTTTTGTTTTTCATCAATCCCGTACCTGCAAACGTCGATATACTTCCCGACGTCTTTGGCTGTGCTTTGCTGTTTTTCGGCTTGACACAGCTTGCATATTTTGACGGTTCGGTCGATAACGCAAGAAAAACGCTTATATACCTCTTTGTGACCGAAGCAGTAAAGCTTCTTTTGACAAAGCCGATGCTGGCAACGGAGATCGGTTCCAACAGAATGCTTGCGGCGACGGCGTTTTCGATTATTGAAGGTATTATCTACATTATATTTTTCAGGCAGTTGTTCGGCGGTATTTCTTATTTTGCGATGAGAAATAACTGCAATAAAACACTTAAGAATTGCGAAAATATTTCGCTCCTCTCCTATCTTGCGTTTTTCTCCCGTATTGCGGCAACTCTTCTGCCGGAATTGATTTCGATAATCGAGCTTAGAATTTATACCGAAACCGATTTTGACGTTATTGACACGATAACCGACATCGTTTCAATAAAGCCGATTCTTACGATTATGCTTTCTATGCTTGCATTCGGCACGGCGGTTATTTGGTTTTTCAATTCAATTAAATTCTTCAACACCTTCCACAGCGAAGCAAGTGAAACGCTCGACACCCGTTATACGGTGGAATATTCCGAGCAACCCGATTCCGTCCGTATTAAGCGTTTGAGAATGGGTAAATATGCAATCTATTTTTCGTTGTTTTTCCTTTTTGACATCAGCTTTGACGGGGTGCGTGCAATTCCCGCATCGTTAACCTTCCTTTTGCTTTTTGCTTCCTGCTTTTTCTTTGATAAAATATGTGAATTCAAAAAGACTAAAATACTTGCTATCCCTGCGTTTTTGTTGATGATAGCTTCGGAATGGTTCAGAACGGAATTTAACCCGAACGGTGCCGTCGTTATTTATGAAACGGCGCTCTGGAAGGTCATTGTCGGTGCTGTTATTGCAATTTTAACCGCTTTCGTATCCATGCTTTGCATACGTTTTTTCCTTATGGAAGCACAAAATCTTTCGGCATCGCTTGGCAGTGAAAGGTTTTCCATCTCAATTTGTTGGATTTCTTTTTGCGTGTTTACGGTTTTATGGGGTATTGGGCTTGCGGTCCCTTATTTATATCCCTTTACGGTCACGGCAAGATATGTTGCCGTTATAGTTTTCATCTACAAAACGGCAAAGATTTTTTCTGTCATTTACGAGGAAGAAGAGGCTCGCTTTATCCTTAAATAGCGTGTTTGCTATTTTATTAAAGAGAGATTGGCAAAAATTTAACAAAATTTTATTGATAAAATACGCAAAAAGATATTGAAATAAAATAAAACTTGTGTTATTATAATACGTGAAATAACATCGAATCTAAAACGATGAAAAAAACATAGGTTTTTCTCGTCCGAAAACGACGAAAAACCAAAAAACAGGAGGAAATATGAAAAATCTCACTTTCAAGAGAATTATGAGCTTTGTTGTTATCGTTGCAATGATGCTCTCTATTCTCGCGGTTTCTGCTGTTGCTGACGGCGAAACTAAGTTTGATCTCGTCATCGAAGGCCCCGAAACCTTTGCCCCCGGCGACGAAATCGAAGTTTTTGTCAAAGTAAAGAACATCACCGCTACTGACGGTACACTCAACGGTCTTACCTCTATCGAAGGTACTCTTTGGTATGACAATTCCAGAATGGTACTTACCAACGACCTCGATGAAGACAGCGAAAACGCAAACGCTGTTATGTGTGTTGAAACCGTTCCTTCCGCAAGATGGAGCAACGCTACTATGACAGATTACACCTTCAACGAAGATGAATATGTAGCTACTCCCAAGAACTCCGGTCAGATCAAGATCAGCCTTTTCTCTCAAACCATAAGACAGCAGCCCTGTGCTACCGAAGATGATTCTATCGTTTTGAAGTTCACCTTCACGGTAAATAACACTGCTTACGGCAACATCGACCTCTTCTTCGATACCGATGTAACAGGTACTACCGATGTTACCACTTGCGACGGTAAGGGTTCTGAATTGACCATTACCGACCCCAACTACGTACCTCCCACACCTTCCGAAGACGTTTCTGAAGAAACCTCTGAACCCGAAGGACCCGATTACGCTTACATCGACATCGACAGAGTTAACGTTTACGGCGGCGCTAACGAAATCTGCGCTTGGACAGGCGAAGACGAAA
>JAFVXP010000139.1 GCA_017501055.1 Clostridia bacterium
ATCGGGGCGTTTGTCTGTTATAATCATAATGATATGAAATATAATAATTATTGCTTACGAAAAAATTTAATATAATTGTTTGTCATAGCCTTCCTTGCGGTGGGTTTTTGTGCTTGCGGAAACGGCGGTAATGATGAAAGCTCCTCCGACGTAAGCCAAGCACTGTTCACAAACGAAACGGCGATCGAATTGATAGAACGTGACCGTAAGATAACCGAGATGTTCGTATGCAATTCTCTTTTCGGAGAATATAACGGCTCTCTTTCGGTGACCTTGGCGGAGGATAATGAATTTCATAATTTTTCTTCCGTTGAGGAATTGCTCAATTCAACCTACGTTCAGGAAAGTGCGGACATAACGTTTTTCCTCGAATATCCGCAATACGGTGAAAAAGCAATTTCAAATGCCGATGGCAAAACAAAGGTGTTCTACCACGCAGGAAGCGGTTATAGCGATTTTATCGATACAAATACCGTTTCTGTTGGGGATACCGAAGATGAAAACGTAAAGACTGTTAACGCAAAAACACTTTCGGGTAAGGACGTGGTTTTGAAAGCCGTCAAGCGTGACGATAAATGGCTTTTGGAAAACGGTATATATCACGTCAACCCAGAGGAAGAAACCGTTAATATCGACCCGACCTATTCAAATTTAGGCTCGCTTTGCGATTTTTCGGGAAAGATCCTCGTTATCGAGCTTTTCGTTTCGGATAACGAAACCGAAATTTCATCAGTACAGGAAGAAGCCTTCCATAACAAGATCGTAAAAGCGATGGATTATCTTAAGTCACAGTCCGAACAATACGGCAACACGGTTAATATAACCTACGAGCCTGCCTATTTCGACCATTCGGGCATTGTCGGAACAAGGCCTCTCGATTTCGACCTCGACTTTGCCGAAACCAGCTTCGGCACTCTTGCGAATTTCGCAAAGGCAAACTTTCCCGTTACCGATTACGATAATTATTTCTTCGTTGTCTGCCTTGATAAAGACGTAAAAACGACAGCGTTAAGATATGAAGACGACGAAACGACCGAGCTTTATTTCGGCGAACGTGTTTCTATGGGCAATAGATCGACTTCGGAGGAAATTTGCGAGGCTATACTTCAGCTTCTCGGTATTTTCGATTATACCGACGAACGGTTCGAGCCTTGTACCGATTCACTGTTCAATGCGTATTTCCCCGATGAATTCTTGCTGAAGAAGGATTTTGAATCTTCAACAATATCTCCCGTAACTGCCTACGTTTGCGGTATGACAAATAAATTGGATTCGTTGTTAAAAGTATTTATAACAAACAGATAAATAAGTTAAAAAGCGAGGGAATTTGAAATGGCAAACCAATACAAACGTGTTCTTGTAAAATTAAGCGGCGAAGCGCTCTCCGGCGAAGGCAACCGTATCCTAAACGGTGATATGCTCACTTCCGTTGCAGACGTAATCTCCCGTCTTGTAAAGGACGGAACTCAGGTCTGTATCGTCATCGGCGCAGGTAATATCTGGCGCGGTGCAAGACAGAACGGCCTTTCGGTAGACCGTGTAAGAGGCGACCATATGGGTATGCTCGCAACGGTCATCAATTCGATTGCAATGCAGGATTATATCATCAAAACAGGCGTGAACGCACACGTTATGAGTGCCGTTCAGATCCAGCAGTTCTGCGAACCCTATTCTCAGTATAAAGCGATCGAATACCTCGAAAATAACGAAGTTGTGATCCTTTCCTGCGGTGTCGGCTACCCCTTCTTCTCGACCGATACGGGTATGATGCTCCGTGCGGCAGAGCTTAAGTGCGATGCAGTCCTTTCCGCAAAGAACGTAAACGGTGTTTACGACAAAGACCCTGCAAAATATCCCGATGCTAAAAAGTTTGACGAATTGACCTATTCCGAAATGCTTTCTCTCGGATTGAAGGCTATCGACCAGAGTGCCGCAACCATAGGCGAAGAAAGCGGAATTAAAACCGTGCTTTTCCCCTTGTCGGAGCCGGATAATATAATCCGTGCGGCAAACGGTGAAAATATCGGAACCTTGATACATAATTAATTTACATAAATCAACAAAAGGAAGGTAATAACCATGTTTGAAATGAAACCCTTTGAAGAAAGAATGAAAAAGAGTATAAGCGTTCTCGAAGAAGACTTCGGAACCATAAGAGTCGGCCGTGCAAGCGCAAAGGTTCTTGATAAAGTAACCGTTTCCTATTACGGAAGCCCCACAGGTATAGAAGGTGTTGCAACCGTAAAGGCGACCGATGCAAGAACTCTTGTTATAACGCCTTGGGAAGCAAGCATGCTTAAGGAGATCGAAAAGGCTATCCTCGCTTCCGACGTAGGAATAACCCCCACCAACGACGGCAAATGTGTTCGTCTTGTTTTCCCTGCATTGACCGAAGAACGCAGAAAAGAACTCACAAAGAAGACTTCCAAAATGGGCGAAGACTGCAAGGTTGCGATCCGTAACATCCGCCGTGACGCAAACGATGCGGCAAAGGCTATGAAGAAGAATTCGGAGATCACCGAAGACGACCTTAAGTCTGCAGAAAAGACCATTCAGGATATCACCGATAAGCTTATCAAAGAGGTCGACGCTGTCGTCGCAAGAAAAGATAAGGAAATAATGGAGATCTGATCTATGTCGGAAACGACCGAACTTAAAATCCCCCGCCATATAGCAATAATAATGGACGGTAACGGAAGATGGGCAAAAAAACGCCTTCTTCCCCGTACCGCAGGCCATAAGGTTGGGCTTGATACCTTCGTTAATACTGTCGATTCCTGCAGTGATCTCGGTATTGAGTATCTGACCGTCTATGCTTTTTCAACAGAAAACTGGAACCGTGCCACAGAAGAGGTTTCGGCTTTAATGGAGCTTATGAGTAAGGGTATCGTTAAATACGAGCCCGAAATGGTAAGAAAAAATATCCGCTTGAAGCTTTTGGGCGATATCGACCGTTTCGAGCCGAAATACCGTCAAGCGCTCCGTTCTGTTGAAGAACGTCTTGCAAATAATACGGGTATGACACTCTGCATCTGCCTTTCCTACGGCGGACGGCAAGAACTTGTCAATGCGGTAAACCGCCTTTTGAAGGAGGGTAGGACCGAAATAACTGCCGAGGATATAGAAAGAAATCTCTATTCCGCAGGCGTGCCCGATCCGGATCTGGTCGTGCGCACGAGCGGGGAATACAGAATATCAAATTTCCTGCTTTGGCAGTCGGCATATTCCGAGTATTATTTTACGGACGTATTTTGGCCCGATTTTGATAAAAAAGAATTGCTGAAAGCAATAGAATCCTTCTCAAAACGTGAACGTCGGTTCGGGAGGTAATTTATGATAACACGAATATTAACCGCTATCGTTGCTTTGCTGGTCTTTGTGCCTGCATTGATGTTCGGCGGTGTATGGGGAGCATCCTTGATATTCGCTTTGATCTGCGGATTTTCAATTTATGAAATGCTGTCTTGCTGCGGATTGTTGAAAAACTATTCAATATCCATTCCTGCAATAATAGGCTCTGCAATATGCGTCGGCGTTTGTCCTTTGTTTGAAACACGTCTTTTCGCAGCTGCTGCCTGCCTTCTTGCAGTAGTGATATTGTCCTTGATGTATTTCCTTTTGGTTTGCCTTTTTCAGCATAAAACCGTAAATACAGAACGTGTCCTTATGTTCTACGGACTTGCAGTATACATAACCGCAGGCTTCGTTGCTTTGTCCGAGCTTTCCGCACTTCGTCCTGTGTTGGGACTTTGGTCGGTTGCACTGGTACTTGCAATTTCTTGGTGTACCGATACCTTTGCATATTTTTCGGGTATGCTTTTCGGAAAGAAAAAGCTCTGCCCCGATATATCTCCCAAAAAGACGGTTGCAGGCGCAATCGGCGGAACGATATTCGGTACGTTGGCAGGTGTCGTTGTATTCTGGATAGCACAGAACGATCCCATTTGGGGACTTATGGCGCTTCCCGTGTCTATAATAAGCCAGCTTGGTGACTTGGTCGCATCTGTAATCAAACGTCGCTTCGACGTTAAGGATTACGGCAAGATATTCCCCGGTCACGGCGGTGTGCTCGATAGATTCGATAGCGTGATCCCTGCTTCTATAACAACTGCAATTATATTAATTTCAAGCATAATAATTTATAACTATTTTATGTGATTATGGATAAAACAATTTCTTTGCTCGGTTCAACGGGCTCAATAGGAACTCAAACTCTCGATGTGGCGCGAAACCTTGGGCTTCGCGTCACTGCGCTTTCCGCACATTCTAATACTAAACTGCTTGAAGCGCAATGCCGTGAGTTCAAACCAAATAAGGTTTGTATAAGCGAAGCAAAGTATTCGGAATTAAAGACGCTTTTGGCGGATACAAATATAGAGATACTTTCCGGTGATGAAGGACTTTGCTTTCTTGCAAGCGAAGACCCTTCCGAAACCATCGTCAATGCCGTTGTCGGAATGACGGGCTTGCTCCCGACGCTCGAAGCGGCAAAAAAGGAAAGAAGATCGCCTTTGCAAATAAAGAAACTTTGGTTGCAGGCGGTACTCTCGTTACCGATGCCGTAAAAAAAGGCGGCGCAACGCTTCTCCCCGTCGATAGCGAGCATTCTGCAATATTCCAATGCCTGCAGGGCGGCGGAAGGATCAAAAAAATATTGTTGACCGGCTCGGGCGGCCCGTTTTTGGGACAGAGTAAGGAGTATATTAAGAACGTAACTCCCGAAATGGCGATAAAACACCCTCGCTGGAATATGGGCAGAAAGATCTCCGTCGATAGCGCAAGCCTTATGAATAAAGGGCTTGAGCTTATAGAAGCGGTCCATCTTTTCGACGTTTCTCCCGATAAGGTAGAGGTTGTAATACACCCCCAAAGCATCGTTCATTCGCTTGTCGAGTTTGAAGACTCTGCGGTGATAGCACAGCTTGGTGTTCCCGATATGCGTCTTTGCATACAATATGCAATAACCTATCCCGAACGTATGCCGTCGCCTGCGGACTCGCTTGACCTTTTCGGTAAGGAATTAAACTTCCAAAAGCCGGATACAGAAACCTTCCCCCTTCTTGCACTCGCAAGACGTTCGATAGAAAGGGGAGGCAACATACCTGCCGTTATGAACGGTGCAAACGAAGAAGCCGTTGCATTGTTCCTTGACGGAAAGATAAGCTTTAATAAGCTTTTCGATACTGTTATCGATATAACAGAAAACTTTAATTATATCCCAAATCCCACCCTCGACGATATTCTTGCTTCCGATAAAGAAGCCAGAAATTTGGTCGCTCTTTGCAAATAATTACGGAGTTGATTTTTAATGCTAAGTCCCTTAATAACGCTTGTTGTTACAATTTTCATATTCGGTCTTTTGATATTCATTCATGAATTCGGTCACTATATGGTTGCCCGTGCTTTCGGCGTGGGTGTAATAGAATTTGCAATCGGTATGGGACCCAAAATAAAGACCTGGAAAGGGAAGTATAACGATTTTTCTCTCCGTGCAATTCCCATCGGCGGTTTTGTGAATATGGTCGGCGAATACGATGAAGAAATTCCCGAAGAGCATAAATACAAAACACCGCTTAATACCAAACCCGTATGGCAACGTATTTTAATAGTAATCGCAGGTCCCTTAATGAACCTCGTGCTTGCCTTTTTGATAATGTCTATCCTCGTTTCAACGGGAAGCGTTATCGGCTCAACAAAGGTTGCGGGATTTATGGAAAACAGCGTTTCAAATAATTACGGACTGCAGATCAACGACGAAATAATTGAGATAAACGGAAAATCCATAAAATGCTATAGCGATATGGCATACAAGATCGTTTCCGACGGGAACGAACCCATTGATATGACCGTTTTGCGTAACGGCGAAAAGGTATATCTTGAAGATATTTCTTTCGGCATCGAGACCGAAAAGGGAATAGCCTTCGGCAATCAGGATTTTCTCGTTTACAGAAAAGAAAAAACGTTTACCAACGTCGTTTACGAATCCTTCTGGCAATCGGTCTCGACAGTCTATATGACGGTCGATTCGATATACGATACCTTCTCGGGTAAATACGGAATGGACGCTGTCGGCGGTCCGATAGCAATCGGCGGTGAAATTAATAACACTATAGAATCAAGCAAAAGCTTTGTAGAAACCCTGCAAAATTTGGCTTCACTAACAGTTATGATCTCCGTCTCGCTCGGTGTTTGTAATTTACTTCCGATACCCGTTCTCGACGGCGGAAGATTGCTGTTCTATATCATCGAAGCAATCAGACGTAAACCGTTAAACCCCAAATTCGAACAGGCAATAAGCGCATTTTTTGCAATACTTTTGTTCGGACTAATGTTTTTCGTAGCATTCAAAGACTTGATAGGACTTTTTTAATATGAAAACAAGAGAAGTTAAGATAGGCAATATAACCATAGGCGGCGGCAATAGGATCGCTATCCAATCTATGACGAATACAAAGACCGCCGATAGGGAAGCAACCTTAAATCAGATTAAGGCTCTTTCCTCCGCAGGCTGTGATATAGTACGCTTCACGGTGAACGATATGGAGGCGGCGGAGGCAATCCCTTATTACGTAGAGAATATTTCAATGCCTTTGGTTGCAGATATCCATTTTGACTACCGCTTGGCGCTTGCGGCGGCTGAAAGAGGTATTTCAAAGATACGTATTAACCCCGGTAATATCGGCGATAAAGAAAATATAAAAAAGGTTGCAAACGCCTGCAAGATCCGTAATATTCCCATAAGAATCGGCATAAACGGCGGCAGTACGGAGAAGTCACTTCTTGAAAAATACGGCGGACCAACAGCAGAAGCATTGGCGGAAAGTGCGCTTAATAACGCAAGAATGCTTGAAGAGTGCGATTTTAATAATATCGTTCTTTCGGTAAAAAGCTCCGACGTTTTGACAATGACCAAAGCCGCAAGAATTTTGTCCGAAAAATGC
This sequence comes from Clostridia bacterium, assembly GCA_017501055.1. Classification (GTDB taxonomy): domain Bacteria; phylum Bacillota; class Clostridia; order Oscillospirales; family CAG-382; genus Coliplasma. The sequence goes on from JAFVXP010000139.1 coordinate 6,942, forward strand.
AATTATCCTCTCCATATCGGCGTTACCGAAACGGGTGACGTTCGAAGAGGGAATATAAAATCCGCAATAGGCATAGGCGCTCTTCTCCTTGACGGAATCGGTGATACAGTCCGTGTTTCTTTGACCGATGACCCCGTAAAAGAGGTCCTTGCCGCACAGGATATTCTTTTCTGTTGCGGTATAGGCGGAGGAATCAATATCGTTTCCTGCCCAACCTGCGGAAGAACCCAATCAAACCTAATTCCTCTCGTTGCAGAGCTTGAAAAGCAAACCAGAGAGATAAAGACCGACCGCAGACTGACGGTTGCTTTAATGGGCTGTGTCGTAAACGGACCCGGCGAAGCAAAACACGCAGATCTCGGCGTTGCCTGCGGTAATAAATCGGGACTTTTGTTCCGTAAAGGCGAAATAATAAAAAAACTTGACGAATCCGAAATCGTCCCCGTACTTATAAAAGAGATAAAGGAACTTCTTAATGCTTAATGAATTTTTAAATAAATTCAAAAAAGCGTCATTCTCCCAAAAGGCGAAAGATGCCATATCCTGTTGCACAGCCTTCTCCGTAAAGGTAGACCGTGAACGTATTTGTATTGCGGTCACAGCGGAGTTTTCTTCCTATGTCCAACCGTCTGTTATCTTCGAAATAGAATCGGATATAAAGAAGGCGTATAACCTGAATTCTGCGTTTGTCTATCCCAAATACGCCGTTCCTTTTGAAGAAAAATATATGGACGGTGTAATTGAGACCTTAAAGAACGTTTCAAAACTTAACTATGGCTTCTTTGACCGTGCAACCTATTCTTATGACAGAGCAAACGGCGTTTTCACAATAAAGCTCCGTCAGTATATCTCTGCTGATATACCCGAAGCAAACGGCGCACAGAACTTTATAAAACAGTGTGTTTCCGAGCAATTCGGCGTTGAGCTGGATATTAGATTCGAAAGCGAAGAATTTGATATTGCGTCTTACCATAACGAACGTGAGGACAGCCTTTTGGAAAGCTTGCGTTCTCAAAAGTTTGAAATAGAAAAGGAAACCGAAAAAACTGCGCCCCGTTCCTCCTTCAGGAACGAAACGGTGGGCGACGCACGCTATTTCGAATCGGGTGAAAAACGTCTTGTCCGTGTCGGTAATATGACGTTGGATATAACCAACCCCGAGCCGGTAATGGGCGATAGAAAAAGCTGGAACCTTGTCCCTATATCAAACATCAAAAACGGCACTACCGTTGCTGTCGGCGGAAAATTGTTCGAAGTCGAAAGCAAGGATAACTATGAAGGCGATAAGATAACCTATACACTTTATATAACCGACCTTGCTGCGTCTGTCACGGCACGCTTCACCTGCCCGAAGAGCGAAGCACCGAAGCTCCCCAAAGCTCCTGCATACGTTATGATCTCGGGCAAAGCGGAGTATAGAAAGATATTCGACCGTGCAACACGTCAAATGGTCGAGGATAATGAGCTTACTATCAACGTAAAAGCAATAAGCAAATGCGGATTCGTCGGCAGAATCGACGATGCCGAGGAAAAACGTGTTGAACTGCATTTACATACCAATATGTCTGCCCTCGATGCACTTTCCGACCCCGAAGATATAATGAAACGTGCGCACGATTGGGGTATGCCTGCCGTTGCGTTTACCGACCACGGTACGCTTCAGTCCTATCCCATAGTTATGAAGGCGGCGAAAAAATATCCCGACGTAAAGCCGATATACGGTATAGAAGGCTATCTTGTTGACGATACCGCACGTGCCGTATATAGGTATGAAGATGAAAACGAAATCAAATTTGCGGAATCGGAATTTATAATTTTCGATATCGAAACAACGGGTCTTTCGCCAAATACTTGCGTTATAA
>JAFVXP010000140.1 GCA_017501055.1 Clostridia bacterium
CATAGTTGATAACGTTCTTTTCGGTATCAAATACCTTACCGACTTCAAGCGCAACCTGTGCGTCCTTGTAGGAATGTGCAAGGTCCTTAACGTTGGAAACAACCGAACCGATACCGATATGTACCTTAAGATAGAATTCCGACTGAACCGTGTCAACAATGCTCTTTGCGATCATTTCAAGAGCCTTCGGGTCGGAAGCGGATTTAAGCTCTTTAACAAGAACGATGTCCGATTCACCAACGTTGATAACGTAATCGTGAGCTTTGTCGGGGAACATATTCTGGATAACGTCATAGGGAATGATCTCGCCGGAGTTCATAAATCTGACAAGGAATACCGCACGGTTCATTTCGCTGTCAAAGCGAAGCTCCTTGGATTTAATGTAAATATCGCCGGGGAGAATGTTGTCAAGAATGATGTTCTTGATAAAGTTCGTCTTGTCGTATTTCTCATCGTAAAGAGTCTTGATGTTCGAGAAGGAAACCGACAAAAGCGCTGTAATGCTTTTTGCAATATCATCGTCACCTTCAACGAATACAATGTATTCGATTCTTGCATGAGAACCGATAGGACGGTAGGTATAATCGCCGATAACAAGAGTTTCATAGCTGTAGGAAAGCTCGTCAAGTATTTCTTTATGAACACTTCCGATCTTTGAAAGCTGGCTGCAAGCGATAACGATACCCTTATCGTCAATAATACCGATCTCACGGTCTACAGCCTCTCTCATCTGGTAGATCAATCCTTGGAAAAGCTTGTTGCTCATTTTTCTTTCTCCTTCTCGTTAGTATTTATAACGGGCTTCAAAATATATTACACCATAGTTGATATAATTTTATCTTAAATTTCTATCAAAAGCAAGTGTTTTTGCAATAAAACTACAAAAAAATTCGTCAGAATTTGTATAAATTGCCGCCTATAACCAAAAAATGGTAAAAATTCACCAACTTTATTAACTCTTTATGAACAAAACAAAAAGCACAGCCTGCGTTCTGGCTGTGCTTAATTTATATCTTCGATTTTATTGCGTTAAAGGTCTTGTCGCTGATGATATGTTCAATCTTGCAGGCATCCTCGTCTGCGGTTTGCTCGTCAACTCCGATAGAGACAAGGTATTTTGTCAAAACCGTGTGGCGTTCATAAATTTTTTCGGCAACGGTAAGACCTGCTTCGGTAAGAACAAGACTTCCGTCCTTTTCGGTTATGTAACCGCCTTTTTTAAGAATACCGACGGCACGGGAAACGCTTGGCTTTGAAACCTTGCGGTATTCGCAAATGTCAATAGCACGAACGATCGGCATTTCTTTTGAAAGAATATGTATTGTTTCGAGATACATCTCTCCCGATTCCTGAAGCCTCAAATTTCCCAACTCCTTTCGGTTTTATATATATTTATAATACCACGAAGTTTGAAAAAAATCAAGAGCTTCATCGTCGCTTCATAACACGCTTCATATTCTTCTTTTGGTTGCTTTTTGTTCTCATTATAAGGAAAGAAACCGAGAAAGCACCAAGACCGATGGAAGACAGTATAATGGCGCAGTTTACAAAATTGATACTGCCGGGCAAAAAGAGGGAAACGAGGATTATCGGAACAACTTCGGTTGCACCCGATAAAAGTCCTGCCTGCAAAGGACTTTCCTTGCAAAGTATGGAAGCAATAGCCGAGCCGACACCGCTTCCGATAAAAGCGCAGACCGCCGCACAGTAATTACTCACAGAGTTCGGGTCGTTCGTGTTCAATAATAAAAACGGCGCAATAAGAACAAGAATCAAAGTGACGGTAAGTCCAACTCCGCCGCCGATAAGTCCGGCAACGGTAAAACCGAAATCGGGTTTGCTTGCAGGATTGTTTTTCATTTTGCGTGTCATATATATCTCTCCTTGACTTTAAGGTTATATTTGATATATATGGCGTTTTGTTATTGCTTATTCCGAAAAAATCTTTGATATAAGCTCAAAAGTATATTCGTCCAAGGCGGTGAAATTCATTGCGGGGATATAAATGCTTTCGATCTTCGAATGAACGCTCCTTGCCGAGGCAAGCTCCTTTTGAGCATCAAGCAGAATCTCATCGGAGAGTCTTTCAAGCGCACGTATCTTCGAACGCATACCTGTAAGAATCTCGTTGTTTGTAAATCTCGAGGTTGAAACAGTCTTTTCGTGCAAAGCCGTCTTGCAGGGCGGTATATCAAGCATCGTTATAAGCGAATTGCTTCCCTCGAAATATATCGAATCGATAACGCAAGGGTTTGTCGGAGAGAGCGATTCTGTAATGTTCTCTCCCTTTTCTCTTGCAATGCCCGAAATTGCACTCATCAAAAATTCCGCACCCTTGCCGATAACTCTGTAAAGGTTTTCAACCTCCCCGAAGGTCGAAAGCGTTTTAACTCCCGAAGAAGTGAACGCCGAGGTGAAGATACGCTTGACGTGACCGTTCGCTCCGTTACAAAGCTTTTCTGCCATTTTAAAGGCACAGCCTTCAAGGTCGCTTCTCAAAATAGATTGCGATACAAGGCTTTTCTTAAGGTCGTCAATAGTCCCGAACGCAGAAAGAGAACCGTATGCATTTTTGTAATGGAAGGATTTTCTGTCCGTCAGCGCAACTATCTCGTTTTTCTTGGGGATAAGCTTCGATTCATCCCAAAATTGACCGAGATTTACAATATTCTCACGCACGCAAGGATATTTAACGTCCATACTGTGAGGGGCGGTGCCGTCTGCAACGGCAATACCAAGCTTTGGTATAATAACTCCGTCGAGCGAATCGGAATCGGCAGAACAGTATATAAGGTCGGTATCTAAATTAAGCCTTTTTGCCTTTTCCGCAATACGGCGCATCAAAGTGGATTTACCGCAACCGCTGGATCCCTTCAATATATAAAGCCGTTCTGTATTCTTAAAGCATTCATCAAAAATAGAATAAAAACCTTTTCTTGTGTTCGCACCGGCAAAGTATTCCATAAATAAACCTCAACTCCAATATGTAACGCTATTTACATTCTATACAGAGCCGACGTTTTTTGTTACAATATCGATCTTCGAAGCCGATAACGGCAGGGAATATGTTTTATATCCGTTTTCACCCTTCAAATAGAACTCGAACCCGTTTTCGCACAAAGCAAAAAGCTCCTTGTCAAAGGATTTCTTTTCCTTGTCCGAAAGTGTGAAAGTCTCTTTTAATATCTTGCTTTCAAAGAAATAATTAAACCTGCACTTCGTTCCGAATTTTCTTTCCCAAACCTGTGTTTTACGCTCGATGGATTGCTTTCCTTTTCCGTCCCAAACCGAAAATTCAATAACAAAGCC
>JAFVXP010000141.1 GCA_017501055.1 Clostridia bacterium
GCTTCGGTAAGCGTCGTTGCATCGGCTATGGCAAACGGAACGTCGAGCATACGTGCAAGGGTCTGTGCAAGGAGCGTTTTACCAACGCCTGTAGGACCAAGCAGAAGAACGTTACATTTGCTTAATTCAACGTCTTCGGGATTTTTATTCCCAAGGGCGTTGATACGTTTATAATGGTTATAAATTGCTACGGAAAGAGTTATTTTCGCTTCATCCTGACCGATAACGTATTTATCGAGCTCTGCTTTTATCTCTGCAGGCTTGGGCAGAACAAGCGTTGTTTCTTCTTTCTCAACGATTTCTGCGGGAGCTTCCGTTAATTCGGAATATTCTTCCGATATTTCACAGCAAAGCGAAATACATTCGTCACAAAAATCGATATAGTTGCCCTGAATGGACAAGGTGGTTACGTTTGCGGAAGGTCTTCCGCAAAAACCGCATATTTTTCTTTTATCACTCATAAATCGGTTTATTCCCTTTTCCCGAGCACCTTATCCACAAGCCCGTATTCTTTTGCGGTGAATGCGTCCATATAGTTATTTCTATCGGTATCCTTTTCGATCTCTTCAACAGTCTTTCCCGTTGCAGACGCAAGAAGCTCGTTAAGCATCGTGCGGATACGTTCCATTTCAGCCGCTTCGATCTCCAGATTTGTGGTTTGATCTTGAAAATGCCCGTTTATAAGGGGTTGGTGTATCATAATCTTTGAATGAGGAAGCGCAATTCTCTTACCCTTTTCTCCGCAGGCAAGAAGAACGGCAGCCATACTCGCACACATACCGATACAAATAGTGCTTACGGGGCATTTGATATAGTTCATCGTGTCATATATTGCCATACCTGCAGTTATAGATCCGCCGGGGGAATTGATATAAAGAGAGATCTCCTTTTCGGGGTCCTGACTTTCAAGATACAACAATTGGGCAACAACGAGAGAAGCCACCGTATCGTTTATCGGTTCGCCGATGAACACTATTCTGTCGTTAAGCAAGCGGGAGAAAATATCATACGACCTTTCCCCTCTTGAGGTTTGTTCAACAACTACCGGTACCAAAGACATAGAGAATCAACCTTTCGAATTATTTCGTAGTAATTACAGCGTTTTCTTTGATAAGGTCAACCGCTTTGCGGAGAACGATATCCTCAGAAATGCTTGCTTCGGGAATGCTGGATTTAACAGTTTCGATATCTACATTATAGCCGGTTGCGATCTTCTTGTATTCAGCTTCGATATCCTTTTTAAGAGCTTTGAGCTTTTAAAGCTTTGCTACCTTTGCAAGTGCAAGTCTTGTCTTAACCTGCTTTTCAGCGTCTGCTTTGAAGTTTTCACGGAGCTGTTCCATGGTCATACCGGTGTACTGGAAGTACATTTCGAGAGAACCGCCCTGAGAAGAAAGACGATATTCATAGTCACGGATATATCCGTCAACCTCTTGATCGATCATGCAAGCAGGAATGTCTGCTTCGGTATTAGCAAGGAGAGCATCAACAAGTGCTGTTTCAACCTTGTTTTCAGCAGCCTTTTCACGGCGTTCGGTAAGTTTTGCCTTGATGTCTGCCTTGTATTCGTCAACGGTATTGAATTCGGAAACGTCTTTTACAAATTCATCGTCGAGCTCGGGAAGTTCTTTAACCTTAAGCTCGTGAAGCTTGATCTTGAATACAACAGCCTTGCCTGCAAGGTTTTCTGCGCCGTAATCTTCGGGGAAGGTTACGTCGATATCAAATTCATCGCCGACGTTCTTGCCAACAATCTGTTCTTCAAAGCCGGGAATGAAGCTGCCGCTGCCGAGACCGAGGGGATATTTTTCGCCCTTGCCGCCTTCGAAAGCAACGCCGTCAAGGAAGCCTTCGAAATCGATAACAGCTTCGTCGCCGTTCTGAGCAGGTCTGCCTTCAACGGTGAGCATACGGGAATTGCGTTCACGGGTTGCATCGATATCCTTCATGATATCTTCATCGGAAACTTCAACAGCTTCCTTTTCAACGCTGAGACCCTTATATTCGGAAATTTCTACAGCAGGCTTTGTCCAAACTGCTGCCTTGAGCTTAACACCCTTATCGTCGATAGCGAGAACGTCAAGTTCGGGACGGCTTACAGCATCGAGCTTTGTAGATGCAAGAGCAGCCTCGTATGCTTCGGGGAGAAGGTTATCGAGTGCTTCATCATAAAATACAGCAGAGCCGTAGAGCTTTTCAATAACGTGTTTGGGAGCTTTACCCTTACGGAAACCGGGAACGTTCATTTTGGAAACGTTCTTGCGGTATACTTTATTTACCTCGGCATCAAACGCTTCCTTTTCGATAAGAAACTCAAATTCGTATTTGTTCTTTTCAATTTCTTTTGCTTTAATGGATGCCATTTCTAATCCTCCGGAAAATCATAATTAACTATTATACATTGTAAATATATTTTCAGAAAAGTCAACCTTTTTTTGGTATTTCTCCCTCTTTTCGGTGCTTTTGTAACCTTTTTTGAAATAAAGAGCTTTGCATGTTGATTTTTAGTGCAACTTTGTATATAATATTTGCGAAAGGAGGCTGATATTATGGCTTTTGAAAACAACAACCTGTTTGAACAATCCGTTGAAAGCTTTTCTTCAAGCGACATTACCGTATCAAAGCGAGAAAACAAACGAAAAGCCATTCTGGATATTGCTGTCCGTTGCCTTCTTATAGCCGTTTGTCTTTCTGTCTTTGCATACTCGGTAACGATGCTTGTTCAAAACTCTCTTGAAACAGACGAAGTTAACGAGCTTTACGAAAGTGTACGTCCCGAAAACGTCATTTCCGCAGTCAAGCCATCGACTGTTTTGCCCGAACCCTCCCCTATGTTCACTATGAAAGAAATGTTTGATTCGGGCGACGAATATCTTCATTACAACGGCGACATAGTTTCTGTTGAAGACCAACAAAGACGTTCGGCTTATTATAGAAATTATATTAAATTCAAAAATAAATATTCCGACGCATACGCTTGGTTATACGTAAATCACACAAAGATCGACTATCCCGTTATGAAGGGTGAATATACCGACTATTATCTCTACCGCAATTTCACGGGGGCAAGCTCTTCTTCCGGCTGTGTTACGGCAGAATCGAATATGTCTGATGACTATGATTCCAACCTTAACAACGTTTTTTACGGTCACTGCATGAAAAACGGAACGATGTTCCGTACGCTTAAGACCTTTATGGAAAGTGCAAACCGAAACACGCTTGTTAAGACGATGAATATTGAGGTCTATACGGAAGACGGCTTA
>JAFVXP010000142.1 GCA_017501055.1 Clostridia bacterium
CGAACGGTTTTCCCAACAACAAAAGCTCCCTTTGAAACAGTCATTTCAAAGTTTGATATGCTTGCAACCCTGCCTTCGTTTTGTGCGTGCTCCATTTTCTGTTTTTTATATGTTTTTTGTGTTCTGCGCTTTTTTTCTATCCCTTAAGGGTGTTCAAATTCAGCCACAAAAAAGCTGTGGGAAATCCACAGCCTTTCTTTTTATACCTTATTAATCTCGCTTTCCCTGCCGACAAGACCGAAGAGGAGTTCTTTCAGTTCTTCTTCATCAAAATATTTTGCGTGAAGCACGACAGTATCGCCTGCATAAAGCTTCTTTTCGCCGTTATTGTCGGTGTCTTCCTCGATTTCATCGGCACGTTTTATGCTTATTACCGTTGAGGATGAGGGCCACATAATATCACGAACGGTTTTTCCGACAACAAAAGCTCCCTTTGAAACAGTCATTTCAAAGTTTGATATGCTTGCAACCCTGCCTTCGTTTTGTGCGTGCTCCATATTTTCAAGCGCAAGGTCGTAGAAGGGAGTTAGGTTGAATATCTCGGTTATAAAGGAGACCGCAAAAACAACGAGCGCAACGTACATAAAATCGGAGAATTGAAGCGTTAGCTCGATAAATAGTATCGATGCCGTAAGAGGCGCACGGAGCGTTCCGCCGATGAAGGCGCACATACCAAGTATAACGGCGGTCGCGAAAAGGGATTCCGGCATACCTATCAAAACGAGGATCTTTGAAGCTATTGCAGAAAAAGCCGCACCTATGGCAAGAGTCGGAATAAAGATACCGCCGGTTGCACCGCTGTCGGTGACAAGCAACATCATAAGCAGTCTTACTATAAACAATATAATAAGGAAGGAAAACGTCTTTGATTCGAAAGCGACCTCAAGTATTGCATCGTGTCCGCTGTATACGCCGTCGGAGAAGGTGAATGCCAAAGCACCCGTTGCAAGGAAGACGGTCAACATCATCAAGGGTGCGGTAAGATACTTTTTATGCTTTTTCGTGAATACCGTTAAGAAAGCAATAGAGCTGTCAAAAAGGGCAACCGCCAAGGCCACCATTGCTCCCAAAAGCAAGAGATAGCCTATATGAGAAAGTTCAAAGCCTGCAAGTGTTTCGATATGAAGCATATTCGGGTCCATTCCGAAAGCTGAGCAAAGCAAGCGGTTTATATAGGTTGCCGAAATTACAGACGAGGAGACCGTCAGTACAAGCATGGGGGTAAAACGCTTATGTATCTCTTCAAGGGCAAACAAAATTCCCGAAAGGGGTGCACCCGTTGCAACGGCAAAGCCTGCGCCTGCACCGCCTGTCATTATATATCTGTTCCAAGTGGTTTGGTTATTTGATGCCTTACCGCACATCGCACCGAGAGAGGTACCCATTAAAACGGCAGGGCCTTCACTGCCAACGGGAACGGCGCAGAGAAAGCTTATAACGCTTCCGAAAAACGTTCCGAAAAGAGTTCTTGCCCAACGGAAGCTTAATACGCCTCTCAAAACGCCTTCGCTTCTCGGAATACCGCCGCCACGAACCTCAGGGGCTTTTTTGTGCAAAAAGCACATAGCCAACGCACAAACGGCAAGCACAAGAAACGTGCAAACGATATATATTGGGTTTTCCTTTGCGGCGGAATAGAGAAAACGGGAGACCGATTCCGCCTTCTTTGCGGCAAGCTTAAAAAGAAATATTACCGCACCGACCGCAACCCCGCACATTATTCCGTAATACAAGCAAGGGAAAACGTTTTTTAGATATTCCCTCTTTTTACATTCGTTCAAATCATGTACCTTCGTTTTTCGTCATTTTTATTACATTATAAACAAAAAAATCGGTTTGTCGATAGTTTTTCGTTCTTTTTTGCAATCAAAAAACACAAAAATAAACCTATTTTCGCTTGATTTAACAGTCGATTGTAATAAAACACCAAAATGTCTTTTTCGAGTTTGTGCAAATATACAAAAAAACTTTTAAGGTATGATTAAAGATTGACTTTTTTCAATAAAAACATTAAAATGTACGATGTAAGCATTTTGATTTATGATATAATAAGGAGGAAATTTATGAAACTCACCAAACGCATTTTGGCTGTCTGCCTTTCTTTGGTTATGATGGTCGCTATGTTCGTTCCTATGGGAATGACAACCGTTTCCGCTCTCGACGGTTCCGGACCTCAGGGCTACGTGTCTTCTCACCTTTACGAAGGTTGTGACCTTTCGTTCTACAACGTCAACGACTCTGACTACGCCTACGGCAGTGCTACCGACGACTCCGGCGCAGACTATTCGCTTCTTGACTTTGATTTGATGAAGGCTGACGGTTGCGACTTCGTAATCTTACGTATCGGTTCCGAAGACTCTTCGGGCAAATACATCGACCCTCATTTTTACACCTTGTACAATATGGCGCGTGAAGCTGATTTGGATATCGGACTTTACTACTATTCCTACGCTCTCTCCTACAGCGAAGCTGCAGCAGAAGCTCAATTCGTTATCAATGCCGTTCAGGATGCAGGTATGTACTTCGAATATCCTCTCTACATCGATATCGAAGAAGATGACCAGCTTGCGCTTTCCACTTCGTCTCTCACCTCGCTCATCAACGGCTGGTGCGATACCATGATCGCCGCTAATTTCTACCCCGGCATCTATGGTAACTACAATCTTTATGACAATTTGTCCAGCGACATCCTCAACACTTATGACTTTTGGCTTGCATACGTTTCCGATTCCGAAGGCGTAAGCTCCTACAACCCCTCCAACAACAACCTCAGCTCCGACTGCGCAATATGGCAGTACTCCTTCTACGGTTACGGTTGGGACGGTGTATATCTTACCAGCAGTTCTGTAGGCGCACTTTTGCTTGACTCCAACGTTTCGTACAAAGACTACCCCGCAATTATGGAACAGTACGGTTATAACAACGTTGCCGGCGGTTCTTCTTCCAACGTTTCCAGAGGCGCTACCTACACTACAGATGCAAACACCCGTACCGACGGTTATGCCGATAACGGCACAAAGCTCACCGACGGTTCCAAGGGCAGTATCTATGCAGGCGAAGAAGCAAGATATGCAGGTTGGTACCTCCCCGAGCTTAACGTTACTATCGACGTAGGAACAGAAGCAACTTACGATACCTTCTCTGTTTACGCAGCTACAAACGCAAGCTGGGGCATTTCTTCCGCTCCTTCGGGCTTTACCGTTTTGGTCAGCGATACTCTCAACGGATCCTATACCGAAGTTGCAGCTACAACAACGGTTGTCGGAACCGGTTCCGACAGTACCACCGGTTGGAACACCTATAAGCTTTCCGTTACCGTTGACGGCGAACC
>JAFVXP010000014.1 GCA_017501055.1 Clostridia bacterium
AATGCAGCAGGCATTAAGACTCACTATATCAGCGCAGACCTTGAAAACACAACTATGGAAGTTCTTCCCGCAAAAGCATTCGGCAAAGGACTTGAAGTAATCTGCCGTCATAAAGCAGTAGGCAGCTTCTACCGCCGTTACAGCGATTATATCGAAGAAGGCGCAGATCTTCCCGCATACGTTGAAACCACCTTCAAGAACGACGCAAAGGGCGACCCCCTCGTTACCAAAGACGGACTTGTTGATCTTGGCGTTATGACTGCAAAGCAGTATGACGATATAAAAGAAATGACTCAGAAGATAACTCAGATCGTTGCTGACGACCTTCTTGAAAAAGGCCTCGTTCTTTACGATATCAAGTTCGAATTCGGCTACGACGCAGACGGCAACGTAATGCTTATCGACGAGATCGCATCGGGCAATATGCGTGTTTACAAAAACGGCGAATATATCGACCCGATGACTCTTTCGGAGCTCTTCTTCGCATAAGATTAAAATTTAAAAAGCAAAACAGAAAGCAAGATTGAAAAATGGGAGCATTTTTTGGCGTAGCCTCAAAACGTGATTGCCTTGCCGACGTATTTTTCGGAGTTGACTACCATTCCCATCTCGGCACACGCCGTGCAGGTGTGGCGGCTTATGATAAAGAAATCGGATTGCAACGCGTTATTCACAATATAGAAAACACACCGTTCAGAACAAAGTTTGATCACATATTGGGTGATATGAAGGGTGTTTCGGCAATCGGCTGTATCAGCGATTCCGAACCTCAACCTCTTCTCATCCGTTCTCGCTTGGGTACGTATGCAATATGCTTTGTCGGCGCAATCAATAATGCCGATGAACTTATCGATAAAGCACTTGGATCGGGCTCGGTCCATTTCGATGCGATGACGGGCGGTTCGGTCAATAATACCGAGCTTATCGCCGCACTCATAAATCAAAAGAACGATTTCGTTGAAGGTATCCGTTCGGTTCAGGAATCAATAGACGGCTCCGCTTCGATATTAATTCTCCGTGATAACGGCTCGATAATCGCCGCACGTGACAGATTGGGCAGGATTCCCGTTAATATCGGTAAGTGTGAAGACGGATACAGCGTTTCTTTTGAATCCTTCGCCTATAAAAAAATGGGCTACGAATTCGAAAAAGAACTCGGTCCCGGAGAAATTGTAGAACTTACAAGCGACGGTCTGACCCAGCTTAATGCACCCGGCAAGGAAATGAAGATATGTGCATTTCTTTGGTCGTATTACGGATATTCAACGTCCGATTACGAAGGCGTGAACGTGGAAATGATGCGTTACCGTAACGGCGAGATAATGGCTGAGAACGATATAGCATCGGGAAATAATTATGATATAGACTATGTCGGCGGTGTGCCCGATTCGGGAACTCCTCACGCAATCGGCTATGCAAACAAAAGCCGCATCCCGTTTGCCCGTCCGTTTATAAAATATACACCCACGTGGACGAGAAGTTTTATGTCCTCTCGTCAGGCGGAACGTTGCAAGGTTGCAAAAATGAAGCAGATTCCGATTCACGATCTGATAATCGACAAAAGCCTTCTCTTTGTCGACGATTCGATAGTAAGGGGAACCCAGCTTAAAGAAACCGTAGATTTTCTTTATGAAAACGGCGCAAAGGCGGTCCATATGCGCTCCGCTTGTCCTCCGGTAATGTACGGTTGTAAGTATTTAAACTTTTCACGCAATAACAACGATATGGAACTTCTCGGCAGACGCACTATAATGGAGCTTGAAGGCGAAGAAGGCTTTAACTATATCGAGGAATACAGCGATTCCTCCACAGAACGTGGAAAGAGGTTCAGAAAAGCGATCTGCGAAAAGCTTGGATTTGCTTCTCTCGAATTCCAATCTCTCGAAGGAATAATAAAAGCAATAGGTGTTGACGAATCAAAGCTCTGCACGTATTGCTGGAACGGAAAGGAATAATCAATTATGCATAACGAATCAAGATCCGAAAGCTACGCAGCAGCAGGTGTAGATATAACGGCAGGCTATAAAGCCGTTGAACTTATGAAAAAACATATAGCACGAACCCGTAACGAAGGTTGCCTTGACGATGTCGGCGGCTTCGGCGGTTGCTTCGGCTTGAATATCGCAGGTATGGAAGAGCCCGTTTTAGTTTCGGGTACCGACGGTGTCGGCACAAAGCTCAAACTTGCAATACTTATGGATAAACACGATACTATCGGCATCGACTGTGTTGCAATGTGCGTTAACGACGTTGTCTGCGTCGGTGCAAAGCCTCTCTTCTTCCTCGACTATATCGCTTGCGGTAAGAACTATCCGGAAAAGATTGCAGAGCTCGTTGCAGGTGTTGCGGAAGGCTGTGTTCAGTCGGGAGCGGCACTCATCGGCGGCGAAACCGCAGAACACCCCGGTATGATGCCTGCGGAAGAATACGACCTTGCAGGATTCACGGTTGGTGTTGTTGATAAGAAAAAGATTATCGATAATAAGAGAATGGCGGAAGGCGACGTTGTAATCGCTTTGCCCTCTACGGGTATCCATTCCAACGGCTTCTCTCTTTGCCGTAAGGTTTTTGATATCGATAATAACAATCCCGAGCTTTATAAACCCAACGAAGCTCTCGGCGGTGCTACTATCGCAGAAACTCTCCTCGTTCCCACCAAGATTTACGTAAAGCCCGTTCTTGCACTTCTCGAACAGGTCGACGTCAAGGGTATTTCCCATATCACCGGCGGCGGCTTCTATGAAAATATCCCGAGAAGCATTCCCGACGGCTTGGGCGCAAAGGTAGATAAAGCATCCGTTCGTATTCTTCCCATCTTTGACCTTATTGCAAAGACCGGCAATATCAGCGAACGTGATATGTTCAATACCTTCAATATGGGTGTCGGCATGAGTATCGTTGTTCCTGCAACTGACGTTGAAAAGACTA
>JAFVXP010000015.1 GCA_017501055.1 Clostridia bacterium
CCTTCGCGTGCCGAGGAACGCTTAACTTCGGGAAGAACTTCGCCCTTGTAGATCCATACCTTGATACCGATCTTACCGTAGGTGGTGTTTGCTTCCCAGAAGCCGTAGTCGATGTCGGCTCTGAGGGTCTGAAGAGGAATTGTTCCCTCGTGATAATGTTCGCTTCTTGCGATTTCAGCACCGCCGAGACGGCCGGAAACGCAGATCTTGATACCTTTCGCCTGAAGTCTCATGGTTCTGCCGATGGACTGCTTCATAGCACGGCGGAAGGAAATTCTCTTTTCGAGCTGTGCAGCGATGTTTTCTGCAACGAGCTGTGCGTTGAGGTCGGGCTGTTTGATTTCGATAACCTTAACGTCAACTACAACGTTTGCGGGAACCTTAAGGAACACTGCGATATCCTTTTTGAGCTTTTCGATCTCTGCGCCGCCCTTACCGATTACGATACCGGGTTTAGCACAGCGAATGATTACTCTTACACGGCTGTTGTCACGTTCGATTTCGATAGAAGGAACGCCTGCCTGCATAAGACGGCTCTTGAGGTATTTTCTAAGATTGTAGTCGGAGACGATGGTATCACCGAAGGTTTCGTCCTTCGAGTACCAACGGGAGCTCCAATCTTTGATTACACCTACACGGAGACCGTGAGGATTAACTTTCTGTCCCATTTTTACGCCTCCTGTCTTTCTTTGAGAACGATAGTAACATGAGAGGTTCTCTTAAGAACTCTGAACGCTCTGCCCTGTGCACGGGGGCGTACTCTCTTCATGTTTTTAAGCATACCGGGAGTCACAAAACATTCTGCAACGTAGAGCTTGTCAACGTCCATACCGTAGTTGTGATCGGCATTTGCAATAGCGGATTTGAGAAGCTTTTCGATATCTTCACAAACGAGCTTGTTGGTGGTCTTGAGGATCGCCATTGCGTTTGCAACGTCTTTGCCTCTGATAAGATCGAGAACTATCTTAACTTTTCTGGGGGTGACCCTGAGCTGTCTGAGATAAGCTCTTGATTCTCTATTTTCCATAGTTATTATCTCCTTTCAGCTCCTATTATTTATTAGAAGTTTTAGAACCAGCGTGGCCCTTGAAGGTTCTGGTGGGAGCAAACTCGCCGAGCTTGTGTCCGACCATATCTTCAACTACATATACCGGAACGTGCTGTCTTCCGTTGTGGACTGCGATCGTGTGACCGACAAATTCAGGGAAGATTGTGGAAGAGCGCGACCAGGTCTTGATAACTCTTTTTTCGCCCTTATTATTCATATCGACGATTCTGCTGTAAAGCTTAGCTTCGACAAAAGGGCCTTTTTTGATGCTTCTGCTCACAATTATTTCCTCCTTTATCTGTCATTTCTTCTCTTGACTATAAACTTATTGGTACGAGCCTTCTTGTTTCTCGTCTTATAGCCGAGAGCAGGTTTACCCCAAGGGGTAACAGGGCCGGGACGACCGATAGGCGAACGTCCTTCACCACCACCGTGAGGGTGATCGCAGGGGTTCATAACCGAACCGCGAACCGTGGGACGAATACCGAGGTGTCTGGTCTTACCAGCCTTACCGAGCTTAACGTTTTCGTGTTCGAGGTTGCCTACCTGACCGATCGTAGCCTTACAATCGAGGCGGACAAGACGAACTTCGCCGGAAGGAAGTCTTACCTGTGCCATTCCGTTTTCTTTAGCCATAAGCTGTGCAGCTGCACCGGCGGAACGAACCATCTGTGCGCCACGGCCGGGATAAAGTTCGATGGAATGGATTATTGTACCAACAGGAATCGAGCTGATGGGGAGAACGTTACCGGGTTTGATATCGGCATTTTCTCCGGAGTAGAGGAGAGTACCTACTTTAACTCCGTCAGGAGCGATAGCGTAGCTCTTCTTACCGTTTTCATCTTCAAGAAGCATGATATAAGCGGTACGGTTAGGATCGTATTCAATACCGATTACCTTGTTTGCACCTTCGCTGTATGCACGCTTGAAGTCGATGATTCTGTACTTCTTTTTGTTGCCGCCGCCGTGATGACGAACGGTGATTCTACCCGTATTGTTTCTACCCGAGTTCTTCTTAAGGATAGTGATAAGAGATTTTTCGGGAGTCTTCTTCGTGATCTCCGCAAAGGAGGGAGAAGCCATGTTTCTGCGGGAGGGAGTAGTCGGTTTATATGTTTTAACAGCCATTTCTACTTTCTCCTTTCTTACATAAGGCTATCGAAGAATTCGATCGTCTTGGAATCAGGTGTAAGCTTAACGATTGCTTTCTTCCATTCGGAAGTCTTACCAACGTGGTAGCCAACACGCTTTGTCTTTCTCTTCATAGTGATGGTAGAAACCTTTTCAACTTCTACCTTGAAGATTTCTTCAACCGCATTCTTGATTTCAACCTTGTTTGCATTCGCCGGAACCTTGAAGGTGTATTTCTTATCCTGCATATTCTTGATCGAGGCTTCGGTGATTACAGGTTCTCTGATGATGTCGTAAACCGATTTCATTATGCATATACCTCCTCAAGTTTTGCAAGTGCATCCTTAGCGATGACCATTTTGTCATATTTAAGAATGTCGTAAACGTTAATTGTGTTAACAGGTGCAGTGATTACACCGGGGATGTTTGCTGCAGAACCTACTACGAATTCGTTAACATCGAGAGTAACGATCATAGCCTTGCCATCAACGTTGATAGCGTTAAGGAAGTTGACCATGTTCTTTGTCTTGTAGCTATCGAGTGCGATATTGTCAACGACAATCAATTCATTCGCAGCCACTTTAGAGGTAAGAGCAGAGAACAATGCAACTCTCTTGAGCTTCTTGTTGATGCTGATGCGATAAGTTCTGGGCTTGGGTCCAAGTGCGATACCGCCGTGTACCCACTGAGGAGAACGAGTGGAGCCTTGTCTTGCTCTACCTGTTCCCTTCTGACGCCAAGGCTTTCTACCGCCACCGGAAACTTCGCTTCTGGTGAGAGTGGACTGTGTACCCTGACGCTGATTGAGCAAATATGCTCTGACAACGGAATGGACAGCTGCATTGTTGATCTCAGCAGCAAATATTTTGTCGGAAAGAGCGACTTCGCCGCAAACCTTTCCTTCCATGTTGTATACGTTAACTGTAGGCATAGTTCATTTCCTCCTTCCGCTTATTTCACAGTGCTGCGGAGGTAAACGATACCGCCTTTTGCACCGGGAACCGCACCCTTAACAGCGATAAGGTTGTTATCAGGGTCGATCTTGATAATCTCGAGGTTGAGCATGGTAACCTGTTCGTTACCGTATTGACCAGCCATCTTCTTGTTCTTGAAGATGTGTGCAGGGTCAATAACACCCATAGAACCGGACTGACGGTGAACAGGACCTGTACCGTGAGTCATTCTGAGTCTGTGAAGACCCCATCTCTTGATTGCGCCGGAGAAGCCGTGACCTTTGGTAACACCGGTGATGTCGACCTTTTCGCCGACTTCAAAGGTGTCTGCGGTGATGACGTCGCCAACGTTCATAGAAGCGGAATCGTCAAGACGGAATTCTTTAAGATACTTCTTAAAGGAAACCTCTGCTTTGGTGAATACACCCTTCTGAGGTTTGTTGAGCTTTCTTTCGGGAATATCCGAGAAGCCAAGCTGAACAGCTTCATAGCCGTTCTTTTCGTTCGTTCTTTTCTGAACGACAACGCAGGGACCTGCGCTGATGACAGTAACGGGAACAACCTTGCCCTTTTCATCAAAGAGCTGGGTCATACCGAGCTTTCTGCCGATGATGCCTTTTTTCATTTGTTATCCTCCTCAGGTTATTGGTTGACAAGCCAAACGCTCATCAACGTGACCTTTATTTGATACGGTTTAAAGTTCGACGTTGAAATCAACGCCGGCGGGGAGATCGGTGCTCATGAGCGCTTCAACACAAGCCTTGGAAGGTTTGATGATGTCGATAAGACGCTTGTGAGTACGGTATTCGAACTGTTCACGGCTATCCTTGTACTTGTGAACTGCACGAAGGATGGTGATGATCTCCTTATCGGTAGGAAGCGGAATAGGACCGGAAACGGTAGCGCCGTTGCGCTTTGCGGTTTCAACGATCTTTTCTGCTGCTTTGTCTATAAGAGTGTGATCGTAGCTCTTAAGACGGATTCTGATTTTGTCTTTCTTTGCCATGGGTTTGCCTCCAAATATAATAATGTAGTGATTTGACGGCAGAGCTTTGAACACTGTACCGGGCGTTTCGTCAAACACCCTTAAAAAATGCTCGTAAGCCTGCGCCCGATTGTCGGACATACTCTGTCGTAGTTACCTGCGCTTATCGCAGCAATCTACAACTTCATCGCACACCAAGCAAAACCGATTGTATCATATATATGAAAATAACGCAATAGGTTTGGTTAAAATTACCCTATAAAATATTGTAAACAATTTATGAACAAGCAAGAAATATTATTTTCTTTCAAAAAGGGATTTACAAAAGCAAAAAATTCAAGTATAATGTTTTAGAAGAATATCGCTTATATAATATAAAGGAAGAAAAATTCCATGAAGATCACCCGAAGAAACTCCGGAACCTGCTCGAGAAGCATCAGCTTTGACATTGCAGAAGACGGTACTGTCAGCGAAATTAATTTCAAAGGCGGCTGCAACGGAAACCTAAAAGGTATCTCTGCCCTTTGCGAAGGACGCAACGCAGAAGATATTATCAACAGATGCAAGGGCATTAAATGCGGATTTAAGTCCACCTCCTGCCCCGACCAGCTTGCAATTGCGCTTGAAGAAGCACTCCAAAACAAATAAAAATTTAAGAAAATATTTATTCAAGGGGGATTCCACCGATGAACAAAGAATTTGAAAGATGGCTGAACAACGAAAATCTTGACGAAAGCTCTAAAAAACGTCTTTTGGAAATCAAAGACGACGAAACCGCTATTGCGGAACGTTTTGCTATACCGATGAGCTTCGGTACGGCAGGTCTTAGAAGCACCATGGACGTCGGTATTTCCAAGATGAACGTTTATACCGTTGCTCAGACCACACAGGGTCTTGCAGAGCTTATCATTTCTGCTAACGGTCAGGAAAGAGGCGTTGCTATCTCTTACGACAGCAGAATCGATTCCGATACCTTCGCAAAGACCGCAGCGGAAGTTCTTACCGCGAACGGAATTAAGGTTTATCTCTTTGACGGCATTCGTCCCACTCCCGAGCTTTCCTTTGCTATCCTTCATTACGGTTGCATAGCAGGTATCAACGTTACCGCTTCGCACAACCCGAAGGAATACAACGGATATAAGGTTTATTGGGAAGACGGCGCACAGTTGCCCCCCGAACACGCAGAAATAGTTTCCAAGAAGGCTGCCGAGACCGATATTTTTGAAGGCGTTAAGAGAATCTGCCTTTGCGAAGCAGAAAAGAACGGTCTTCTTGTTATGATCGGCGATGAATGTGACGAAGCATTCCTCAAGGCTGTTTTGGATTGCAGACTTGATGCAGAAAACACCGCTAAATACGGCAATGAAATGAATCTTGCATATTCCGCACTTCACGGAACCGGTTACAAGCTTGTACCCGAAGCTTTGAAGCGTTGCGGTATTGACAAACTTATCACCATTGACAGCCAGATGATTCCCGACGGCAACTTCCCCACCGTTGCATCTCCCAACCCCGAAAACCGCGAATGCTTTGAAGAAGCGATCAAGAAGCTTGAAGCTGACGGTATTGATTGCGGTGCTATTATCGCTACCGACCCCGATGCAGACAGAATCGGTCTTGCTATTAAAGACGACAACGGTGAATTCTTCGCATTGAGCGGCAACCAGATCGGTGCACTTCTTATCGACCATATTATTAAGATAAGAAAAAAGAACGGAAACCTTCCCGAAAATGCTTGTGCTATCAAATCGGTCGTTTCCTCCAACCTCTTTGACGCTATCTGTGAAAAACACGGCGTTAGACACATTAACGTACTTACCGGCTTTAAATACATAGGTGAAAAGATAAAGGAATGGACCGCAGACGGCAGCAACACCTTTATTTTCGGTTACGAAGAAAGCCAAGGCTATCTCTCCGCAGGCTATGCAAGAGATAAAGACGCTGTCGGCGCAAGCGTGCTCGTTGCAGAAATGGTTTGCCGTCACTTTGCTGAGGGCAGAAGCGTATATCAGGCATTGCAGGATATTTACAAGGAATACGGCATTTTCCGTGAAACCGTTTTGAACATTAAGATCACCGGTATAGATCCTATGGGTCTTATGGGCGAAACAATGGCAGAGATCAGAAATCAG
This sequence comes from Clostridia bacterium, assembly GCA_017501055.1. Classification (GTDB taxonomy): domain Bacteria; phylum Bacillota; class Clostridia; order Oscillospirales; family CAG-382; genus Coliplasma. The sequence goes on from JAFVXP010000015.1 coordinate 6,250, forward strand.
GCTATCGATTCTATCGGTGGTATGAAGGTCGTTGCGCAGCGTGATTACCTTACGGGCGGTATCAAAAAGGCTGACGGCGGTGAAGAACCCACAGGTCTTCCCAAGAGCAATATGCTTTATTACGATCTTGAAGGCGGTTCGGCAGTTATCATCCGTCCTTCCGGCACAGAGCCCAAGATCAAGGCATACATCCTTATTCGTGCCGAAAGCGAAGACGAGGCTACCGCAAAGACCGATGCTTGTATCGCTGATTGCAAAAAGCTTTTGGAAAAATAATTACATGATCAAAAACGCAGGTTTGTTTTGAACCTGCGTTTTTTCTACACGTTTTTTCAATATCCGTCAGTGAAAATTTATTTGTTTACAAATACATAAAAATCAAGTCTTTTTTCGGGTTGACAAATGTGGTATAAATCTATATTATAATGTAATAAATGGAAATTCGGTTCAACAAGGAGAACGTCAATGCTTGAACTTAACGGAATAAAAAAATCATACAAGATCGGCGATATGGTAACCCAAGCTTTGAAGGGCATATCCGTCAACTTCAGAAAGAGCGAATTCGTTTCTATTCTCGGTCCTTCGGGTTGCGGTAAGACTACGTTGCTCAACGTTATCGGCGGTCTTGACAAATATGACGAAGGCGACCTTATAATCAACGGCAGGTCGACGAAGGAATATAACGATTCCGATTGGGATACCTACAGAAACCACTCTATCGGTTTTGTATTCCAAAACTATAACCTTATCCCCCACCAAACCGTTCTTCAAAACGTGGAGCTTGCTTTATCGCTTTGCGGTGTTTCCAAATCGGAAAGAAAAAGCCGTGCAACAAAGGCTTTGCAGGACGTTGGATTGGGTGATCACATCTATAAGAAGCCCGCAGAGATGTCGGGCGGTCAGATGCAGAGAGTTGCCATTGCAAGAGCTTTGGTAAACAACCCCGATATTATCCTTGCAGACGAGCCTACGGGTGCGCTCGACTCCGAGACGAGCCTTCAGGTTATGGATATCCTCAAAGAGGTTTCTAAAGACAGACTTGTTATTATGGTCACCCATAACCCCGAGCTTGCAGAGAAATATGCAACGAGAATCGTCAGAATGCTTGACGGTGAGATAACAAGCGACTCTGACCCCTTCGAGCCGATCCCTGTTACCGAAGAAAAGATATCTTCCAAGAAAAAGAAAGATAAATCGCTTAAAAAGCCCTCAATGTCGTTTGCAACGTCATTTGGGCTATCGCTTAAAAACCTTTTCACCAAAAAGGGCAGAACTACGCTTACGGCTTTTGCAGGCTCTATCGGTATTATCGGTATTGCTTTGATATTTGCCGTTTCTAACGGTATGACCGCTTATATTGATGCGGTTCAGGAAGAAACGCTTACTGCATATCCCTTAACTTTGGAAGCAAAAACAATGGATATGACATCGCTTATGCAAAGCTTTATGAACGCAGGCGGTGACCACGATCACGACAAAGATGCAATATATAAGGACCCGATAATTGCAGACCTCGTTAATGCTTTGAGCGAGCTTGAAACCACAGAAAACGACCTTAAAGCGTTCAAAGAGCATCTTGACAGCGAATTGAAGATAAAGGGTTCTGCCTTCAACAGTGCAATAAGCGGTGTTCAGTATGCATATAACCTCAATCTTGCCGTTTACACTAAGAATCCCGAGGGTGACATTATAAAATCGGACACAAACGAGCTTATGATGGAAATGCTCGGCGATTTTATGATGCAGATCTCTTCAAACGGAAAAGAGGAAGATTCCGACGACAAAACCCCGATGAATATGATGCAATCTCCTATGATGACCATGGGTAACACCAAAATGTGGCAGGAATTGCTTCCCGGGCTTAACGGCGGACCCGTAAGCGAGGTTCTTAAGAGTCAGTACGATGTGCTTGAAGGCGGACGCTGGCCCGAAAATAAGAATGAAATCGTGCTCGTCGTCAACAAAAACAACGAATTGGACGACCTTACTCTTTACGCTCTCGGTTTATTAAGCAAGAGCCACATCGATTCTATCATCGATGCCGCTGCAACGGGCAACGCACTTCCCGACGACGACAAAAAATGGTCTTACGACGAGATTCACGGAATGACCTTCAAGACTATTCTTCCCTATGATTGTTACAAGGAATTCAACGGCATTTACGTTGACGTAAGCGACAACGAAAGCATGCTTCAAATGCTTTACGAAAATGCTTTGGAATTGAAGGTTGTAGGTATTATCCGTCCGAAGGAGGATACAGAAGCAACAGCTTTTACAGGTAAGATCGGATACACTCACGAGCTTACCGAATATATTATCGAGCAGGCAAAGGATTCGCCCGTTGTCAAGGCTCAGCTTGCAGATACTTCAACGGATATTCTTTCGGGACTTCCCTTTGAAGCTAACACAAGTGCTTTTACGGACGCAGAAAAGAAAACCGCCTTTATGGACTATCTCAATACCCTCTCTCCAGAAAAGAAAGCGGAAGCCTACGTTGCTATACAATGTCTTAACGCCATAAACGCGCAGATAGATACACAGGTCACTGCTATTCTTGATTCCATGCAGGACAAGGATCTGATAATTGCACAGATAAGCGGTTCTATTGCAGAGCAGATGGACGTTGACCCCGAAACTATTGTCAAACAGCTTGAAGAAATGGAGCTTGACGCACTTAAGAATATGCTCAAGCCTTCTATTGAAGAAACTATAAAAGCAAAGATCACGGCCGAGGTCACGGCTCAGTTGAGCGTTTTGACCGACGAGCAGAAGATTTTTGCACTTGATAACGATTCAAAGAGCTATACCGACGAGCTTTGTGCTTTATATTACGACGAAATTACGGTATTTTCCGATTCGACCTACGAGCAGACTCTTGTTAAGATTGGTTCTTTGGAGCTTGCTTCACCTGCAAAGATAAATCTTTATGCTTCCACCTTTGAAAACAAGGACGTTATAGTTGACGCTATCGACAGTTATAACAATTCCGTTGAAGAAGCAAAGAAAATCTCTTATACCGATTTTCTCGGATTGATGATGTCCTCGATAACGACCATTATAAACGCTATCAGCTACGTTTTGATCGCATTCGTTGCTATTTCGCTTATCGTTTCCTCAATTATGATAGGCGTTATCACGCTTATCTCGGTTCAGGAAAGAACGAAGGAGATCGGTATCTTGCGTGCTATCGGTGCTTCGAAGAGAAACGTTTCGAGTATGTTCAATGCAGAAACGGTTATTATCGGCTTCACCTCCGGTATTCTCGGTGTTGTTATTACCTATCTCCTCTGTATCCCGATAAACGCTATCATTTACAGTCTTACCGGTATTTCGGGACTTAAGGCACAATTGCCCATTGAAATCGCTCTCGTGCTAATTGTTATCAGCGTTGTTCTCACGCTATTCGCAGGCATTATTCCCTCGAGAAGTGCCGCTAAAAAAGACCCCGTTGTTGCGCTGAGAACCGAATAAAATGTATTTTTATAAAAACCCTTGTGTTTTAATATGCACAAGGGCTTTTATTTTGTGTATTTTTTTGCTTGACAGCAGAGAGATATTTTGTTATTATGCAGATTGAGGGAAATTGTGAAATCGACGGTATATTTGCGATTTTTGACGAAAAATCCCACAGCCGAAGCAGTTTCTGCCGGCCGTTACACCCGCACACCGAAGAAATCAAGGTGTCGAGCGAAACGAACAGGAGAAGATCCCATGAAAAAGTACCTTTTATTCTTAATTGCGGTCATACTGGTAATCGGTGTTTCGGTTATCGGTGTTTCTGCGGCTGAAGCCTCCGACTCTTCCGCCGAAGCTGCTGCAAGTGCAATCGGTCCCGAAGAGATCATTATGCTTATCGGCGGACTTGCCTTCTTCCTTTACGGTATGACGGTTATGTCCAACGGGCTTGAAAAGATGTCGGGCGGTAAGCTTGAATCAATTCTCAAGAAAATGACCTCCAACCCTCTCAAGAGTCTTGCGCTTGGTGCAGGTATAACCATAGCAATTCAGTCGTCCTCTGCGATGACGGTCATGCTTGTCGGTCTTGTAAACTCGGGAGTTATGTCATTGAACCAGACCGTCGGTCTTATAATGGGTTCGAATATCGGTACGACTCTTACCGCATGGCTCACCTCTCTCGTTGGTATTGAAAGCAGCGGCGGTTTTAGTGTTACCGACCTTTTGAAGCCTGCTAACTTCTCGCTTATTTTTGCGTTATTGGGCGTTTTGTTCGTAATGGGCAATAACAAAAAACGCAAAGACATTGGATATATCATCGTCGGTTTCGCCGTGCTTATGTGCGGTATGGGCTTTATGGGCGATTCTATGAGCGGTCTTAAGGAAAGCCCCGAATTCCGTGATCTTCTTACTATATTCGACAACCCCTTGTTCGGTGTTCTTATCGGTGCTGTTGTTACCGGTGTTATCCAAAGCTCCGCCGCATCGGTTGCAATATTGCAGTCGCTTTGCGTATCGGCGGCAGTATTCGAGGTTTCGGGCGGTCTTACCTTCGGTATGGCTATTCCGATCATAATGGGTCAGAACATCGGTACCTGCGTAACGGCGCTCATTTCCAGCTTTGGCGTTAACAGAAACGCAAAGCGTGTTGCTGCGGTACACATGTCGTTTAATATTCTCGGTACTGCACTGTGCTTAATAGTTTTCTATTTCTTGCATTGGATCCTCGACTTCTCGTTTATCCTCGATGCACGCATCGATGCATTCGGTATTGCAATTTGTCACATGTTGTTCAACGTTATTACAACGGCGTCACTGCTTCCCTTCTCCAAGTTTCTCGTTAAACTCGCATATAAGATCATTCCTGACAAGGAAGGCGAAAACGAAGGCAAGATTTTGCTCGACGACAGATTGCTTGCTACTCCCGCGGTTGCAGTTGCACACTGTAATTCTCTTACCGTGAAAATGAGTGCCATCGCTAAAGAAACGATGCTTAATTCAATAAACGTCCTTTACGACTATGACGACAACCTTGCTCTTGAAATTGAAGAAGCTGAAGGAATCGTGGACAGATATGAAGACGAGCTTGGAACCTATCTTGTAAAGCTTTCTTCTGACGACATCACCGTTAAAGACTCTCAAAGCGTTTCGATGATGCTCCATTCCATAGGTAATTTCGAGCGTATAAGTGACCACGCCGTTGAAGTTCTCCGTACTGCGCAAGAGCTTAGAGACAAGAAGCTTCACTTTTCTAAGGAAGCGCAGGAAGAAGTCAAGGTGCTTACGGATGCGCTTCGTGAGATCATCGAGATCACCTTTGAAGCGTTCAAGGACGGTAACACCGAATTGGCAAGAAAGGTTGAACCTCTTGAACAGGTTATTGACGGGCTTGCCGCACAAATGCGCGCAAAGCATATTGTCAGACTTCAGGCAGGTAACTGTACTATCGAGCTTGGATTTATCCTTTCCGACCTTATAACAGGTCTTGAACGTGTATCCGACCACTGCTCGAACATCGCAGTTGCTCTTATTGAGGTTTCTGAAGGCTCGTTTGACACTCACAAATATCTTAACGACGTTAAGAGCGGTAATGACGAACAGTTCCGCAGAGATTACGACGCATACAAGGTTAAATACGTTTTGAACTAAAAAACATAAATCGAGAATCCGCGCAATGCCGATTCTCGATTTTTTATATTGACTTTTGGGTATAAACATTGTAAAATTAAATGTACTTTTATAACTTCTACAGGAGGTTAACGATGACCGCAATCAATGCGATCCGAAACAAGTTTAAATTCGATCCCGAAAGTCCCTTTCACTTCTACAGAATGGTACTTTTATGGTCTTTTGTCGTTTCGGGCTGTATAACTATACCGTTTATTATCGTCGAGCTTATAAAAACCGGCTCTGCCGTTTTTCTTTATTACGGCGACTATAACGCTCAGCAGATCTGTTTTTATGAAAACTGTGTCCGTATGGTTCATGAGGGTTCAATCGGTTGGGACTGGGTTACCGACCTTGGTTCGAACTTTATCGGCAGTTATTCATATTATATGCTCGGAAGTCCCTTCTTCTGGATAATGTGTCTCTTCCCTGCTTCTTGGGCACCCTATCTTATGGCTCCGATGTATATGGTCAAATATATGGTGGCGGCTTTGTTCGCATACGCTTATTTACAGCGCTTTGTCAAGAACAAGAACTATGCCGTTATCGGTGCTTTGCTCTATTCCTTCTCGGGATTCCAGATATACAACACCTTCTTTAACCAGTTCCACGACGTTGTTGCATTCTTCCCCTTGCTTCTCATCGGTATGGAAGAATTTGTCCAGAACGACAGAAAAGGTCTTTTCGCAATAGCGGTTATGATAAACGCCCTTATAAACTACTTTATGTTTGCAGGGCAGGTTGTTTTCTGTATCCTCTATTTCTTGTTCAGAATGTCTACAAAGTCATTCAAGATCACCTTCAAAAAGTTCCTTGGACTTTTCTTCGAAGCGTTCCTCGGCGCTATGATGGCAATGTTTATATTCCTGCCAGGCGCCGTAGCTATACTGAGCAACTCCAGAATTGAAAATTCCTATTTGGACACCGTTGAAAAGATCATCAACTATATCAAAGAAGGCGATTGGGACAACGCAATCAAGCAATCGAAATATATCTTCACCTGGAGATACAGCGGTAATTTCTATTGGCAGAGATACGGTCAGATTTTTGAATCCTATTTCTTCCCGCCCGATATTCCCTCCCGTGTCAACTTCTTTGACGGTCACGAAACACGTTGGGCTTCCATTTCTATGTATCTTCCCATGTTTGCTATGTCGGGCTTCTTTGCATTATTCACCACAAAGAAGCGTACTTGGCTTAAATCGTTCATCATTCTTCTTATCGTTTGCTCGTTTGTGCCGATATTAAACAGCATTTTCTTCTTGTTCAATTCGGCATATTATGCAAGATGGCTTTATATGATGATAATGATGCTGGCGCTTGCGACCATCATTTCTTTGGAAGACACAAAGACAAAATGGCGTGCGCCCGTGGCTATTATGACCTTCTTCTGCACGGTCATTGCAATTCCCTTGGGTCTTGTATGGCACGAAAACAAGAAGGACGTGCTTGAGCTTGGCTTCCCTCCTTACAGAGCAAGATTCTGGCTCTACGTTGCTATTGCATTCCTCGGCATATTCCTTACGGCATATATCATCAGAAAATACCGCAATACCAAGATGTTCGAGCGTGCAGTGCTTGTCGGCGTTTCGGTTATGATAATCATTTACGGTTGTTTGCATATTTCAAACGGTAAGCAATATTCGCACGCAAGCGAGTTTATGGTCGATCAATGTATTGAAGGTGAAGTTAACCTTCCCGACCCGCACGAGAACTTCTATAGAATCGACTTTTACCGAGGCTCGGGCGTTTCTCCGCTTGACAATATCGGTATTTATTGGAATCTTCCTTCAATTGAATGCTTCCACACGGTAGTTCCTCCTTCCATTATGGAATTCTACCCTGCGGCGCTTGATATTAAGCGCAGTGTCGGTTCGAGACCCGAAAGCTCTTATTACGGCTTGAGAGCATTCACCTCCACCAAGTATTCCTTTATTGAATCCACAAAGAACGTCAAAAAGGGCAAAGAGGTCCACAAGGTATTCGGATTTGATTTCTTGAAGACCGAAAACGGTTTTGATATTTACGAAAATACAAACTATATCCCTATGGGCTTTGCTTATACGGAATTTATGACCGAAACCGATTTTTCGGAGGCTTACGCCGCAAAAGACCGTGACAAGGTTCTTGTTAAATACCTTGTCGTTCCCGACGAAATGGCTTCTTACTACTCGCAATTTATGACGAGAGTACGCCCCGAAGCAAAAGAAAGAAGTAACGACGATACCTTCACGAAGGCTGTTACCGCACGCAGAGAAATGGCTTGTGACAGCTTTGAATACGACAGTTATGGCTTTAAGGCCCATATCACGCTTGATAAGCCTAACATCGTATACTTCAGTGTGCCTTACGAAAACGAGGGCTGGTCTGCAACGGTAAACGGCAAGGACAAAGACGTTTTGAAGGTCACATACGGTTTTGTTGCTGTTGAATGCGAAGCAGGTGAAAACAACATCGTGTTTGACTATTCAACACCCGGTCTTATCAATTCTACAACGCTTGTTCTCGCTGAAAAAGAAATCACCGTTCCCGGCGGTGTTTGGATCTCGCTTGTTGCTATCTTTATATACGTGATCTATATGTTATATTTTACCGTATACAAGAAGCACAAGGCGGAAACCGAATTCTTCAGCTTTGAATATTACGACGATTGCGGTATTGGCTACACAAAAACAAACACACGCAAAATACCGTTGAAAAAACGTATTAAGAAGTTATTTAAAAAATAATTAAATCACACTAAAAAAGAGGTTGTCAAAAATTGATTTTGGCAACCTCTTTGTTTTTCAGGATATTATTTTAACGTTTGGGAAAGCTATTAAACAAGTTTATTTGCAGTTTTTATCGCATCTGTTGTTTTGGTTGTTGCAACGGTCGCAATTTCCGTTTTGTTCATCAGCATAGGGATAGAATTCATTCACAGGGAACTGCATCTTACCAAAGATGGAGCAGGGATCGTCATTATTGCAGGGTTTGCTGTCGTTTTCGGGCAAGCAGAAACGGCAAGCAGGGAGAACGATCTGCACACGGCGTTCCATACGGATGACCGAGAAAACACCGATGGTAACGTATACGTTATTAACGCCTACGCCGTCAACAAAGCTACCGTCAAAACGGGAACGAACCTTTTCGGGAATTGCGTCTACGCACATACAGCAGTTACCGAAGGGACGGCAACGTTCAACAAGCTTGCTGTCGAGACAGATGGGCGATGCAACCTCAACGACAACGGTGGGAAGTGTGGGTTCGCAATCGCAACGAAGGTCGTGCTCATCGAAGCAGAAGCTGTTTTTCTCGGGGTCGGAAGTGAAGACAGAAACGTTTTTTTCCGAGCCGAAGAGAATGATTTTTTTATCAAATGCGCAAAGACCTTTAACTTCCTGTATTCTGCCGCCGCATACGCATGCTTCGAGAGTTACACAGAAATAATAACGAACGGTTACCTGATAAAATCCTTTATTGAAGGGTACGGGTTCGATATTAATGCCGGTATTGATAACCTCTACGCATTTGCATCTTACTGCGCTTGCTTTGTCGATTATTTCCTGTCCCATATCGCAGAGATGAACACGAACGTCCTCGAGACAGTCTTTATCTCTTGCAGAATCGAAAACCTTGTCTACGCTGATGCAGCAAAGCTGTTCTTTATTGCCGCAAAGTCCGCCGAACGGGCTGTTTTTTTCCATTACTATATTCCTCCTTGAGTGTTTGCGGATAATACCATATATTGTGGTTATTATCAATATTATTCTATGCAGAGGGTGAAAAAAGGTGTTTTTTTGTACAAAAGAACCATTTACAAAAGGTTCACATAGTGTTATATTAAGCTCCGAGGTGATTTGTAATAGAACGCTCTAAGATAAAAGCCTTGTCAATTCTCGTTGTTGCATTTATATTTATGATCGCTTTTTCTGTTGGCGCAATGCAGCTTGTTCTTTGGCAGGGTCAGGATATTTCCGTTAATATCGTAAGTGACACCGAAGAAGGCAACCACGACGTTGTTATCTCGGTTCTTAATACAGCAGGTTCAACTCTTTTGTTCTACGAGAATGCCGAAATGACAGGCAAGCTTGAATATTTAAGCAAAGACGGTTGGATCGAATATTGCGACGTTTCCTATACTTCCGACAACGCCAACGCTGTTTCTCAGCAATACGGCGGTGTATTTGCAGAGCTCGCTCCCGGTGAAGATTGGGACGTTTCCATTCCTTCGCATATCGTTGAAAGAATGAAAAGCGGTACTTACCGTGTTAAATTCACTTATATAAGCGAAAATGACTACAACGAATATCTCGAGTCCGCTTTCGACAACAGAGAGGACGAAGAGGATTCAGAAGACGTATCGGATATAAGCGACAACGAAGAAGTTTCTTCCCCCGGCGGTTTCCTTCCTCTTGTTGGATTCGGCAAGAATGACGAAGATATTTCCAAGGAAAAGGAAGAATTTCTCGCAGCTTCTAAAAGTGAAGTTTTCCTTAAGACCTTCGAATATGAGGTTGACGAAGAATTTGTAGACCGTGTTGACATCAGCGGCGACGACATTCGTGTTGACGAACCCGCAAAAACACGTGCTATGCCCGAGCCTATCAAAAAGAATTGATTTTAATAAAAAAGCCCCTTTCAGGGGCTTTTTTTCGGAGTATTTATGAACTTGTCGATTGCAGATATAAAAGCATATTTTAACGAAGATGAATCCCCGTTTATTGAGATTTTCGATACTATCGATTCTACAAGCAACGAGGCGAAACGTGCGATAGAGCATGGTCTTGCGAGCGAGGCGATTTTTGTTTCTCACCACCAGACCGCAGGCAGAGGAAGGCACGGAAAAAGCTTTTATTCTCCCG
>JAFVXP010000016.1 GCA_017501055.1 Clostridia bacterium
CATTTGTCGGTAGACAAATGTGGCCTTTTTCGTGGCACGCCGTAAGGGATTCGCCCGTCTGCGGACGGAGCGGTGGCGCGGTCTGACGTGCCCCCGGCACGTCATTCAACACGCGCCCTTCGAATCCCTTAATTTACTTTTTGTCGTATAACAAAAAATAAGAACCGTGTTTTACACGGTTCTTATTTTTTGGCACGCCGTAAGGGATTCGAACCCCTGACCTACTGGTTCGTAGCCAGTTACTCTATCCAGCTGAGCTAACGGCGCTTATTCGTAACGGCTAATATATTATCACAAAGCCGAGCGAATGTCAAGTGGTAATTTGAATTATTTGAAATTATCTTTCGTCAAGCTTTTTCTCAAGCTCCGCTATACGTTCCTTCAAAAGATTAATTTCCTGTGCAACGGGGTCGGGAATATGGATCTGGTCGAGCGTTTGAACCTTTTCGACCGTCTTTCCTCTTACAACACGGGCAGGAATACCTACGGCTGTTGAATTTTCGGGAATATCCTTAAGAACCACCGCACCTGCGGCAATCTTTGAATTATCGCCGACGACGACGGGACCGAGAACCTTTGCGCCTGCGCCGACCATTACGTTATTACCGATAGTGGGGTGACGTTTACCCTCGTGCTTACCCGTACCGCCGAGCGTTACACCCTGATATATAGTACAGTTATCACCGATTATGGTAGTTTCACCGATTACAACGGCACAGCCGTGGTCGATAAACAAGCCCTTGCCTATCGTCGCGGCGGGGTGAATTTCAATGCCCGTTGCGTTTCTTGCCGCTTGGCTGACGGCACGTGCGGCGAAGAACAATTCTCTTTTATAAAGCGAATTTGCCAATCTATGTGCAAGTACTGCGTGAAGACCGGGGTACAAAAGCAAAACCTCGGCATCGGTCCTTGCGGCAGGGTCACGTTCACGGATAGAACGGACTTCACTGCCAAGCTCGCCGAAGAAGCTGTTTGCCTTGCTTTTTAAAATTCTTATTCTTTTTTCAAATTGTTCCGCTTGGCGGATCAAATCATTATTGGTCATAAGCGAAATCACTCCGATGTTTTGACGGCACGGTGCGCTATTGCGTTTATAATAGCCGAGCCGTCCTTGATTTTCAGTTCAAACACAAGAGTTCTTGTTTCATCGGGGAGGATATCGTTTCGGAAAGAGCCGTTATTCTTATAAATACGGTATCTGACCTCATAGATCTCAATAACGGTTTCTTCATCGTCTTCCGAAACGGAAGAGCTGTGAAGAGTGATATTGATATCATAAAGCCCTTGAGTTGTGAACTGTGCGGGGAGCTTGAATTTTTCGTTATTTTTACATTCTTCGGTGAAAAAAGAAGGATATTTGCCGTAATCGCCGTCGATTATACAGTTTATATAATCATAGAACAAAACTGCGGCAGGCGAAATATCGGTTACGTTTTCCTTTGTCAATACCCTCTCGTTGCCGTAGCGGTTATAATAGATAGAACGGTTGTGCTTTTGATAAAGCTCGTCGTTGCGTATATCTATATTATAATCGACCTCGTAAAACGCCATAGGGTTATAGGAAACGTCACCTTCACCGTCCTGTAACAGCTCTGTTACAAGAGGAATCAGTGCCGTGATTATGGCAAGAACAGCCAAAACCGAGGCTATAATTATAAATATCTTCTTAATTCGTTTTTTATCAGCGGAAGTGTCACGCTTTTGCGTTACTTCCGCTTTTTCGTTTTTATCTTTCATCAATCATGCATTCTTTTCAGCGATTGCAAGTCTTGCGCAAACGGTTAGAAGCTCTGCAGCCTTGCTGAGTTCTTCGCAGGACGGGAACGTGGGTGCGATACGCAATTTGCTGTCCTCGGGGTCCTTGCCGTAGGGGAACATTGCGCCTGCGGGAGTAATAACAAGACCTGCTTCGTTACAAAGCTCAACGGTACGCTTTGCAGTTCCTTCAGGAAGCGAAAGCGTGAAGAAATAACCGCCGTTGGGTTTTGTCCAAGACACGTTTTCAATACCTTCAAAGCCTTTATCAAAAGCTTCGTAGATTATATCAAACTTGGGACGGATTATGTTCATATGGACCTTCATCTGTGCCACAACGTCGTCATAGCAACGGAAGATTCTTGAGTGTCTTAACTGATTCAATTTATCGTGACCGATGGTCTGAACCTTAAGCGCATTAAGAATACGTTTTATGTTTCTCGGGCTGGATGCGATACAGGAAATACCCGAACCGGGGAAGGTTATCTTTGATGTAGATGCGAATTCAAAGAACATATCCTCGTTGCCGTATTTTTCTGCTTCGTGGAATATCTCGAGAACGCTGTCGGGAGTATCGGTGAGGTCGTGAAGCACGTATGCATTATCCCAGAAAACACGGAAGTCCTTTGCCTTCGGACGGAGCGATGCGATACGGCGGACGGTTTCATCGGAATAGCTGCAGCCAAGCGGGTTTGCGTACTTCGGAACACACCACATACCCTTTATCGTTTCGTCGGAAGCGACGAGCGATTCTACCATATCCATATCGGGGCCGTCGTCATAAAGGGGAATATTTATCATATTGATGTCAAAATATTCGCATATCGCAAAATGGCGGTCATAGCCGGGAACGGGACAGAGGAAGGATATCTTTTCGTATTTGGACCAAGGCTTGCAACCGTCTTCAACGGGGTGAAGCATCGAACGTGCAACGGTATCATACATAAGGTTAAGGCTGGAGTTACCGCCGACGATGATATAATCCGACGTTACGCCGAGCATTTCGCCGAAAAGACGTTTCATTTCGTTAATTCCGTCAAGTCCGCCGTAGTTACGGCAGTCGCCGCCTGTTTCGGAGAAGCAGTCCTCGTTCTTCTGTACTGCGGTCAAAAGACGTTCCATTGTGGAAACCTGCTCTGCCGAGGGCTTACCTCTTGACATATCAAGCTTTAGGTTCATCGCCTTATATTCATCATATTTCTTTTTAAGTTCGATAACGTTCATTGTAAAAATACCTCGTGGTTAAAATTCCGCGCTTCCTGTTGTTCTGGGGAAAAGTTCTACGTCGCGGATATTGGTAATGCCTGTGATATACATAATAAGTCTTTCAAAGCCAAGACCGTAGCCTGCGTGCTTAACACCGCCGTATCTGCGAAGATCGAGATACCACCAATAGTCTTCCTTGTTAAGACCAAGCTGTGCAAGACGTGCTTCGAGAACGTCAAGACGTTCTTCTCTCTGCGAACCGCCGATAAGCTCACCAACGCCGGGAACGAGCATATCTGCCGCCGCAACGGTCTTGCCGTCGTCGTTAAGACGCATATAGAACGCTTTGATGTCCTTCGGATAGTCGGTTACGAAAACGGGTTTGTTGAATACAACTTCGGTGAGATAGCGTTCGTGTTCGGTCTGAAGGTCGCAACCCCATTCGACGGGATAATCAAACTTCTTGCCGCTGTTTTTGAGTATCTCGACAGCTTCGGTATAGCTTACTCTTGCAAAATCGCTTTCTACGAGAGCAGTTAATCTTTCCAAAAGTCCCTTATCGATAAACTTATTGAAAAATTCCATTTCTGCAGGACATCTTTCAAGGACATATTTGATAACGTACTTTGTCATTTCCTCTGCAAGCGACATATAGTCGTCAAGGTCGGCAAATGCAATTTCCGGCTCTATCATCCAGAATTCTGCCGCATGGCGGGCAGTATTGGAGTTCTCTGCACGGAACGTCGGACCGAAGGTGTATACGTTAGCATATGCAAGCGCAAAGCATTCTGCTTCAAGCTGACCGGAAACGGTAAGGCTTGTAGGCTTGCAGAAAAAGTCCTTGGAATAATCGATATTACCCTTATCGTCACGGGGAGGGTTTGCCATATCAAGGGTGGTTATCTTGAACATTTCACCGGCACCCTCGCAGTCGCTCGAGGTGATAATAGGTGTGTTAACGTAAACAAAGCCCTTATCCGCAAAGAAGCGGTGGATTCCCTGTGCCGCAACCGAACGAACACGGAACACTGCGTTGAAGGTGTTTGCTCTGGGACGCAAGTGTGCAACCGAGCGGAGAAATTCAAAGGAGTGTCTTTTAGGCTGGATAGGATAATCGGGAGTGGATTCGCCGGTTATTTCAATCTTTTTTGCCTTAAGCTCGAAGGGCTGTTTTGCCTCGGGAGTTAATTCAAGAACACCCTCTGCAATAATAGATGCAGGGATATTGAGCTTTGTGATTTCTTTATAGTTATCCAAAATATCGTTTTCGAAAACGATCTGTATATTTTTAAAATGAGTACCGTCGTTAAGTTCAATGAATCCGAAGGCATTGGAAGAACGGATAGTCTTTATCCATCCGCCCAAGCGGACAAGCTTTCCGCCGAAGGACTGCGGTTCGGAATAAATATCACAAACACGTGTTAAGGTTTCTTTTATCGCCATAAAGCCGATTCGCCTCCTAAAATTAGTTCCTATTATTATACCACCGCTTCCCTCTTATTGCAAGCGGTTTTTTCAGTTTTTAAGTCGATTTTCGTACAATATATATTGAAAAAAGGCTCTTTTTATGGTAATATTATCCTCGACAACGAAACAAAGAGGCATATTGTGACTATATACGAACTTCTAAATCCCGAAAAAGAATATTTCAAGGGCAAAAAAGCCTTTATCTTCGATATGGACGGAACACTTATCGAATCGATGAAATTTTGGAACCACCCTTCCCAATACGGTGCGCATAACTACCCTTCTTTTCAGGATTACATAGAGGATAAATACGCAAAAGACGTTGTTCCGAAGAAAAATTCCATTGAATTTCTGGAATTGCTCCACAAAAACAGAATTCCCGTTTGTATCGCAAGCGATACACCATTTTCAACGGCAAAGGACTTTTTTAAGCGTTACGACCTTCCCTCGGTTATCGATTTTTATATCGGCAGTGACGAGGTTGGCTGTTACAAGGCACAATCGCCGAAGATATTTCTCGAAGCGGCAAAAAGGCTTGGCTTTAGGCCCGAGGAATGTGTTGTTTTTGAGGATAGATTGCCCTATTGCAAGGACGTAAAAAAACTTGGCTTTTCGGTCGTCGGGATTTACGATATAGACTGTGAGCACCAAATCGACGAGATGAAACAGGTCTGCACCGATTACGTTTATGATATTGGTGAATTGATGAAATAAACCACCCGGCAAACAAAAAAAGCAGGTTCGAACCTGCTTTTTATTTTTGTTGAGATGATTGATTATACCCCGCAAAGGCCGTGCCCCCGTGAGAATGAAACCCT
Organism: Clostridia bacterium; assembly: GCA_017501055.1. Lineage (GTDB taxonomy): Bacteria > Bacillota > Clostridia > Oscillospirales > CAG-382 > Coliplasma. Next base: position 5,247 of record JAFVXP010000016.1, read on the forward strand.
GCTTTGTGCAGGTGGGTGTCCTCTCCGATGCTTTAGTGCTTCCAACGTCCGCACGCAGAATGCATGCGGGAGGCCTGCTTCACCACAGCGGAATATGGACTCCCTTTCATAATTGTGGGTTTTTACACAGGGCAGAGTCCTAAGACTATGCACGAACCCAGCAGGATGATAGTTGACGTTTCATAATAGCGCAGAACGCACAAAAACGTCTTTTAATAAGTTCTTAAGGAATAAAATTCTTCGAATTTTACGATTTTCAATTGTATTTTTGTGCTATGTTCAAAATAAACCTCTCGCCGTATTAATATACGGCTTCGGGTTTCTTTTGAACATTCTGCATCTATTCTGAAACGTCAAGATTGGCTTCTATAATAGCGCAGAAAACACAAAACGTCTTTTATTAATTATTCAGCGGAATCTACTGCTTCGTCGAGGTCGATTTCGCCCATAAAGGTATCTTCAAAAGCGTCTGCAACACGGTCGAATTCGTCATCGTCATCGATAGTAACAAGAAGCTCGTCGCCGTTTTCGTCTACTTCGATCTTAAGAACAACGTATTCGTCTTCATCGCCGTCAAGCGGAATGAGAGCAAGATATTTATTGTCGTCGATAGTGAGTTCGCCGAGAAGCTCAAATTCGCTTTCGTTGCCTTCTTCGTCGGTGAGGGTGAAAATATTTTCTCTTTCAAAATTTTCCATTACAAATTACCTCCGGTAAATGCTTTATTTCCCCTATATTTTACAACCGACACCCTTAAAAGTCAATAGCCTTTTACACTTTCGCTCGACAGGGACAGCTTGATATATCCTTTTTACGACAGCGATTGACTTATTGCGAGGAATATTGTATACTAAATCCAACAAACCCGACGGAGTTGAAAAAATGGCATTTATACCGAGAATCTACGTTGGCAGTGACCGTATTGCCGACGGAAAAGCATATATCGACGGTTCCGATGCGAACCATATCCTGCGTGTACTTCGCAAGGAAAAGGGTGATACTTTGCATATTTGCGATATGCACGGTAATTCATACCAAGCAGTCATCGACGAGATTACGACTGACGGTCTTTTTGCCGTTCTTGGCGAGCCCGAAAAGCAAAACAACGAAATGCCCTTTAAGGTTTCCGTTTATCAATGCTTCCCGAAGGGTGACAAGCTTGAAACGGTCATACAAAAGGCTGTTGAGCTTGGTGCTTACGAGATCGTTGCCGTTATGAGTGAGCGTTGCGTTGCACGTCCCGACGGAAATGCTTTTGCAAAACGTATTGAGCGTCTTAAGAAGATAAGCGAATCTGCTGCGGCGCAATGCGGTAGAAATATTATTCCCGAAATACGCGGTATTATCGGTTACGATGCCGCAATTGAAGAAATTTCGCAAAAGGATATTGGTTTTATCTGTTACGAGGGTGACGGAACGCTTCCCATCAAAGAGCTTCTAACCGAAACACCCGAAACGATCGGGTTTTTAATCGGTCCCGAAGG
>JAFVXP010000017.1 GCA_017501055.1 Clostridia bacterium
ATGCCGACGGTACGGCTGAAATAACCGCTAAAATAGGCAACACCGCAATATAAAGCGGCAGAGCCGAAGAAAAACACTACGGGCAACACCATACTTTTTCTTGCAACCGTCGAGGGACGAACAGCGATAGTTATTGCTGCGATCAACGACGTATTGCAAATTATAGAACCGATAGCATTACCGTATGCAATAGAACCGCTTCCCTGAAAAGCCGCACCTGCAGAAACCATAACTTCAGGCAACGTTGTACCGATAGAAACGACCGTTGCACCTATCAGCAATTCGGGCAAATGAAACCTACGTGCGATGCCCGTGGCACCGTCCACAAACCAATCTCCGCCTTTTATCAATAAAACGAAGCCTAATACAAGCAATAAAACGGGAACAAGCATTTAATTTCTCCTTGTTTTGTCATATCTTATACTTTTATTATTCTATAGCCGAAAACAAACTTTTTAAGCAACTTCGGTTCGACTTTTTCCGATATATTATATCATGTATCTTTTTACCATACAATGTTTTTTTAAGCAAAGTAACCTTTTTTAAGAAGAACGATACGATGATGTTTACAATCATAGTTTTTGGTGTTATACTATCTATAATATTTGATGCTATATTTTAACCAAAAACAAGGAGGTTTTTTCGTTGCTTAAAGATATTCTAACACCGAAAAAGGTGATTTTTGCACCTACGTCGCACACGGAACTGAGAGGTCAGAACTCCCGTTCAAGAGGAGTTACCTTGGTTTGCGGTAACCTTACGGGCAACTCAAGGCAGGACATTTCCGGTGTTTCGGCAAGAGTTTATAAAAACGGAACCTACGGTTTTTCGTCTATGGCGGAATATTCGCCCGAAGCGGCAGAGGCTGTTTTACGTGCCGCAACCGAAAATGCAGATTTTATGAGCTTGCATATAAACAAGGGCAAGCCTTCCCTTCCCATTGTTACGGGCGGAAACCGTATTCTCGAAACCGATATAAAGGATGCCGACCAAAAGGTTTATATCGATTTTGCACGTGAGATCGACAACTATATTGCAAAGAAATATCCAAACCTTAAAAGCCGTACCGTTGCCGCAAGAGAGGATTCTATGGAAAAGCTCCTCCGTATTTCCGACGGTTGCGATGCTCACACCTGCTTACAGCGTTCCTACGTTTACGTTTTTCTAAATTCCGAAACGACAAGCGGCGCTCCTATTGAGCTTTTTGAAGCATACGGCGGAAAGGGTGCTTTTGAGGACAACTTTAAGGATCCCCAAGAGCTTTTCCCGAAAATTGACATTCTTTACGAAAAGCTTATGCAAAAGCGTGAAGGTGTCTATGCCGATGCAGGCGAAAAGACTGTTATTCTCGGCAGTATGATGACGGGTATGCTTGCGCACGAGGCGGTTGGACACACCGTTGAAGCCGACCTTGTACTTGGCGGAAGTGTTGCGGCACATAACCTTGGAAAGCCCGTTGCAAGCGAAATTGTAAACCTTACCGACTTTGCACACACGGCGTTCGGAAACAAAACTCCCCTTCCCGTCTACGTTGACGACGAGGGCGTTATCGCAAGTGACGCAAAGATTATTGAAAACGGCATACTTGTGGGTTATCTCAACAACCGTGAATCGGCACAGCATTTTGGTATGCAACCCTGCGGAAACGCACGTGCCTGGGCTTTCTCCGATGAACCTTTGATACGTATGCGTAACACGGCGATATTGCCCGGTACGGACAAGCTTGAAGATATGATCGCTTCGGTCGAGGACGGATATTACCTTCTCGATTCGAACAACGGTCAGGCAGATACAACGGGTGAATTTATGTTCGGCGTATGCATGGGTTATGAGATCAAAAACGGTAAATTGGGCAGAGCTTTGCTTGATACGACAATCTCGGGCGTGGCATTCAATATGCTCAAGACCGTTGATATGATCTCCGACAAGGCAGATTGGTACAGCTCCGGCTTTTGCGGTAAGAAACAGCCTATGCCCGTTGGTATGGGCGGTCCTGCTATACGCTGTAAGGTTATGATCGGAGGTAGATAAGATGGAAAAATATAAAAGAATTGCCGAAGATATACTCAAAAAAGCAAAAGAGCTTGGTGCAGAGGTGGCACACTGTTCCGTTCGTGAAAGCGAAACGAACGAATTTAACGTTGACGGCAACGAATTTTCGCTTTTCAGAACTCTTTTTGACAGAGGTGTTACGGTAACCGTTTTTGTGGAAAACAAAAAAGGTTCGGTTTCGATAAACCGTTTTGACGATGAATCGATCACCCAAGCCGTCCAGAACGCCGTTTCCGCCGCAAAAAGCTCAAACCCCGACACCGCTTGGGAGATTGCAAAAAACATCGGCGAAAAGCATTTCAAGCGTGGTGCGCTTGTTCCCGACAGAGAAAAGCTTTTCTTCCGCACAAAAGAGCTTTTGGAGGACATTAAAAACCGTCACCCCTTGATTATCGTCGAGCAGATGATCGTCACCCATACCTCGTCGAAGGGGGTTTATATGAGCACGACGGGCAACACGTATTTCTCCGAAAGCGGCCGTTACAACGCAGAATTGATGTATTCTGCACACGAGGGTGAGAAGGCAACCTCCTTCTTCGGAAGTGACGTTACGGTTGCAGACCTTGATAAGCCCTTTATCGACTGTGCTTTTATCGAGCGAGAGCTTACCGATATCGAAAATCAGCTTGATTCTGCACCCACCGAGGGTAAATTTACGGGAACGGTAATCTTCACACCCGGTTGTCTTGTGGGAACGGTTTTCGGTAATATATGCGATAATTTTGCATCGGACAGCGTGCTTCTTGACGGTACTTCCCTTTGGAAGGATAAGCTTGGCAAACAGGTTGCCGACGAGCGTATTAACGTTTCCTTCAAGCCGAGCGATGAGCGCATCGTTTGCGGTCAGGTCTACACGGGCGAGGGATTTATCGCAGAGGACTTTGATTTTATCAAAAACGGCAGGCTGAACAGCTTTCTTCTTTCGCAATACGTTGCAAACAAGACGGGCAACGAGCGTGCAAAGAATTCTTCCTTCTCAATCGTTATCGAGGGTGGCACAACACCGCTTGAAGAAATGATAAAGAACGTCAAAAAGGGCGTTATCGTTGGTAGATTCTCGGGAGGCAGTCCCGGAACCAACGGTGAATTTTCGGGTGTTGCGAAAAACGGATTCTTTATCGAAGACGGAAAGATCGTTTCGGCGCTAAGCGAAACCATGATCAGCGGAAACCTTGCGGATATGCTCAACAATCTTGTTGATATAAGTAAAGAAATTTTGATAGACGGTACCGTCGTTGCTCCCTATATGGCTTTTGACGGAATTACCGTTTCGGGTAAATGATTATGAAAAGATTTATATTTGTTTTAATTGCAATACTTCTCTGCTTTTCTTTAACTGCTTGCGGAGAGGACAAGGAGATTGTTACAGAGGTTAAATTTACCGTTTATGAAAACGACGGAACCGATTTTATAAGCTTTTATATGACCTCCGACGTTAAACCTCTGGGCGTTTGGGAATATACCCTTTCCGACAGCAAACTTTTTGAAACCTTCCTTGAAAACGAGGAAACGAACGATTACGGCACCTTTGGTTGGGGCGGTACGGCTTCTTATAAAACGCTTGTCCTCAAGCCTGTTGCCGAGGGCAATGCAACAATAACCTTTAACCTCACCGAAGGCGACCAAAAGCAGGAATTTTCTGTCAACGTCGCAAAGGACGATTCGGGCATTATCCGAATTAAATGCGAAGAAGTTAAGGAATAGAATTATTAAACCGCAAAACAAAAAACGAGGCTTTTGCCTCGTTTTTTGTTTTGGCTACAAACGCATTTTTTGATACGGGTTGCATCGGGTTGCAAAGTTGCATTGAAATGCAACCCAAGACGTGTATGCAACCCAAACAAAAAAGGCGGGGTTTATTCAAAGCAGAGTTTGGTACGTTGCCACAGAACCGTCAGCCAGCTTACCAATGAAGCCGTGTACGTAGACCTCACGACCGCCAGGGTGATAGGTGTTCCAGTGGTTGTTGTACTGGTTCTTGCCGAGTTTTCCATCATCGGGACCGACAT
>JAFVXP010000018.1 GCA_017501055.1 Clostridia bacterium
CCGGTGGAGATGTGGCTCATCTTGTCGCCGAAGCCGAGAATATTAACTGCTGCAGCAGAGTCGCCGCCGCCGATAATGGTGGTTGCATCGGTTTCTGCAAGAGCTTTTGCAACTGCGATAGTACCTTCAGCAAAGGTGGGGTTTTCGAAAACGCCCATAGGTCCGTTCCAAACAACGGTCTTTGCCTTCTTAACCTTGGAAGCATAAAGCTCACGGGTCTTGGGACCGATGTCAAGGCTTTCCATATCTGCAGGGATCTCGTCAACGGAAACGTATTTGCAATCAACGGGAGCGTCGATAGGATTGGGGAATTCCTTGGTGATAGCGCAGTCTACGGGGAGAAGAAGCTCAACACCGTTAGCCTTTGCACGTTCAAGCATTTCCTTGCAGTATTCGATCTTTTCGTTGTCAACGAGGGAAAGACCTACTTCCTTGCCCTGAGCCTTAAGGAAGGTATAAGCCATACCGCCACCGATGATAAGGCAATCAGCCTTGGTAAGAAGATTTTCGATAACAGCGAGCTTATCTGCAACCTTTGCGCCGCCGAGAATGGTAACAAAAGGTCTTACGGGGTTGTTAACAGCATCGCCGAGGAATTTAATTTCTTTTGCCATAAGGAAGCCGTTTGCGGATTCTTCAACGTAGGAAGCAACGCCGACGGTGGAGCAGTGTGCTCTGTGAGCCGCACCGAATGCATCGTTAACGAAGATGTCGCAGAGAGAAGCAAGCTCTTTAGAGAAAGCTTCGCCGTTCTTGGTTTCTTCTGCACGGTAACGGGTGTTCTGAAGAAGAACAACGTCGCCGTTTTCCATTTCGGCAACAGCCTTCTTTGCGTTTTCGCCGACAACACAGTCATCAGCCGCAAAAACAACGTCAATGCCAAGCTTTTCAGCAAGACGTACTGCTACGGGAGCAAGAGAGAATTCGGGCTTGGGTTCACCCTTCGGCTTGCCGAGGTGAGAACAAAGAATAACCTTTGCACCCTTATCAAGAAGATATTCGATAGTAGGAAGTGCCGCAACAATGCGGTTTTCGTCGGTGATAACACCGTTCTTCAAGGGAACGTTAAAGTCGCAACGTACAAGTACGCGCTTGCCGGTAACCTGAAGATCTTCAACAGATTTTTTTGCGTTCATTTTGTTTCTCCTCAAAATTTATTGTATTAATTTATTACAATCCAATTAATTATATACCAATTTATCCCTTAAATCAAGAGTTTACTTAAAATTATCACTGCAATATCGCTTAAATGCGCTCATAGCGTTAGCAAAGGAATTGCGCAGTCCCGAACCAAAGCTTAGATAGTCGGAAATGGGTGCGGTAAGCGCACGTCTGACTTCACGTATCTCACTTCCGTAGACCGTTCCGAAATCAAATTTTGCGCTGTCGGCAATAAGCTGCAGCATAACCGTTTCGTCGTTGCTGTTAAGGTATTGCGCTATGTGATAATCGATAAATGCTTCCTTCACCGTGGTTTTGCTTGCGGCGCAGGTTGCAAGAATAACTGCGGAAACAAATCTTTTGTCCCCTTCACTTCTTTGCTGTACCGTAAACGGGACAGAAAGAACCATAGCGTCGTTATCGATAAGGCAGGAATAACCCTCTTGGTCCTCGCTGTATTTGGGTATGGGAAGTATGCCGAATTGCGAACCCTTCGTTGTTCCGTCACGGAGCGCATAGAGATATTCAAGCTTGTTGCAATAGAAAACGATTCTGTTTTCCTCAAAAGCACCTGCCGATTCATCACCCTGAAGAGCAAATTTACCCTTGGTATTATAAAAAGAACGTAGCTTTTGCGTTTTTTCAAGAATATCGTCTATCGAGGCGGTAAACTCAACGGGATTCTTATAGCTGTCGCTGATCAAGCTCGTATCCGTCGAGACCCACATCGTCATCGGATAGGTCGTTTCATCATAGTATGCGCCAAACCCAAAAGTATCTGTTTCAAGGCTTGCGCTGCTGTGGTTATAAACGTCGTTTGCCGTCTTACGTGCGATCTCGTTGAACTTGTCCCAAGTCCAAACCCCTTGCATTGCAAGGCTTTCGGGGTTTTCTGCGCCTGCGGAAAGGATAAGATCACGGTTGAAGAACATAACGTATGAATCTTCATAAACAAGCGTTGTTGCATCGGGAAGAAGATAGAGAGAACTGCCCGTCGCAAGTGTTTTTGAAAATTCTCCGTCCATAAATTCAGAATCAAGGCTGAAGTCGGGCAGGGTGTTCATATCCGTGAGAAGTCCTGCAAGATAAAGAGAGACCGTCGTTTTTGCCGAAAGTGAGAACATATCGTATATGTCGTTATCGGCAGAAAGAGAGCTTTTTATCGTCGATAAAGCCTTTCCTTCGCTGATTGCATCTACCTTTATATTTGCACCGTATTTCTTTTTTATAAGCTCGTTACGCTTTTCGACGGCTGTGTTTATCGTCTTCGGGGAATCCTCGTCGGTCATAAATACCGATGGAACAGAGGTTAGAATACGAAAATCACGTTCCTGCGGAAGCTCGTCCTCGGTTTCTATCGGGGGAAGCATAGATTCAAGCTGTTCAAATCTGTCGCCCTGCTCGATAGATTCTTCCTCTTTCGAAACCGGCTCGATATATTCGACGTTTTCGCAGGAAACAACCGTAAACAGCATTGCAACCGTAAAAAGCAGAGCTAATATACGTTTTTTCAAAATTATTTCTCCTTTACTAGAAAATGTTTCACGTGAAACATTTTTCACGATTGTTAGGGGTCCCCGTTACGAACGAAGTGAGTAATGGGGTTATGTTTCACGTGAAACAATTATTCAACAGGCTTAAGTATGATAGGCTGTATTTCCGTACCGAAGGCTACAATTTCAAAGTTATAAGGCTTTGCAGGCTCGAATTCAAAATCCTTTGCGTCTTCCGCGGTAACCTGC
>JAFVXP010000019.1 GCA_017501055.1 Clostridia bacterium
TATTCGGTACGAATTACAGAAGGGAATTTCTTCATTGAAGCCATAAACTGCTTCAATTCTTTTGTCATCAATGAATCGATAACTTCTTTTCGATTTTCGGTTATGAGTTCTATGTATATTAAGTCACATAATAAAAGATTGCGGTGCAGACCCACGATCCCGCTTTCAATTTCGAGAAGATGTTCTATTTGTGTTCTTGCTTCTTCAAATTTATGCATATCCATTGTACGATTGCAAGCAAATACACCAACGGTGGCAATCATACTGTTTTTCATTAAATCATCAGAAGGAACGGCAAACCATTCTTCGGGCATATCTTTAAGACGTGTTCCCTTTGCACCCTCTGCATTAACGGTCAACTGAATCCAGAAGGCACGAACAGCATCTTTATCACGGCGAAGCGCAAATGCATTATATCCGTCATTGTTAATAGCGTCGGTACGCATCGGTATACCGTTTAACAGAGCTGTGGCGACACCTACAACCGCAAAAACCAAAAGAAAATCGGAAATGAATGCAATATCTCTCAATAACAAGAATAATAATACGGCAATCGCACTTGCAAAAAGGTTCATCAAGACACCGCCCATATTGAAAAGGAAAACGGGTAATTTTCCATCAACAAGTTCGGGCGGGGACATTAAGCACTGTCCGCCGGTTCCTGCAATTTTCAATCTGCGGAAAACCACCTTGTCGTTATCCTTCACCCACATAAAGCTTTGGATTCTGAACGAACTGAATTTATAGCCGGACATCAAACCAAAAACAAGATGTCCCGCTTCGTGAATAATAGTCTGAAGCAAAAACGCCAAATAAAATCCAAGTATCCAAAGAACAAAAGTGAGCAGATCTTCGCTTAGAGAGCCCGAACTATTTGAATAGGGTTCGGAAAATTCCGCAATCAATATTCCACACACAAATCCGATAACAACACCGAACAGTAACGCAACATACTTTCCTATTGATGATTTTTTCTTTTGTTTTTTATTTTCCATAATGTACCTTTATATATGTCAAAATAAGGAATGCTTCCCGTTTCAGAAAACAGGAAGCATATTTCTTATTGTCTATTACCAACGGATTAATACATTCCGCCGCCCATGCCGCCTGCCATAGCAGCTGCGTTAGCTGCGGCAGTTGCAGGGTCTTCCTTCTTATCGGCAACAAGTGCTTCGGTAGTAAGAACCATAGAAGCAACGCTTGCAGCGTTTTGAAGTGCGCTTCTTGTAACTTTTGTGGGGTCTACAATACCGTTTTCGATCATATCAACGAAGGTTTCGTTATATGCATCAAAGCCGATGCCCTTGGGTTCGGACTTAACCTGCTGAACGATAACAGAGCCTTCAAAGCCTGCGTTTTCAGCAATCTGGCGAACGGGCTCTTCGAGAGCACGGAGAACGATCTTGACACCGGTCTTTTCGTCGCCTTCAACGGTATCTACAAGCTCCTTAACGGCAGGAATACAATCGCAGAGAGCAACACCGCCGCCTGCAACGATACCCTCTTCAACAGCAGCCTTGGTTGCGTTGAGAGCGTCTTCGATACGGAGCTTCTTTTCCTTCATTTCGGTTTCGGTTGCGGCACCGACCTTGATAACCGCTACGCCGCCCGAAAGCTTTGCAAGACGTTCGTGAAGCTTTTCTTTATCGAATTCGCTGGTGGAAACCTCGATAGAAGCCTTGATCTGAGCAATTCTGCCCTTGATATCGTTAACGTCGCCTGCACCGCCGACGATGATGGTGTTTTCTTTATTGATCTTAACCTGTCTTGCACGGCCGAGCTGAGCAAGAGAAGCCTCTTTAAGCTCAAGTCCAAGCTCGGATGAGATCACTTCACCGCCGGTGAGGATCGCAATATCCTTGAGCATATCCTTTCTTCTGTCGCCAAAGCCGGGAGCTTTAACAGCAACACAAGTGAATGTGCCACGAAGCTTGTTAACGATGAGAGTGGAAAGTGCTTCACCTTCAACGTCTTCTGCGATGATAACGAGCTTCATGCCGTTTTGAACGACCTGTTCAAGAACGGGAAGGATTTCCTGAACGTTGGAGATCTTCTTATCGGTGATGAGGATAGAAGCATCGTCGATAACTGCTTCCATTTTATCGGTATCTGTTACCATATAGGGAGTGATATAACCACGGTCGAACTGCATACCTTCGACGACCTCGCAGGAGGTTTCTGCGGTCTTGCTTTCTTCAACGGTGATAACGCCGTCTGCAGTAACCTTTTCCATAGCGTCTGCAA
>JAFVXP010000020.1 GCA_017501055.1 Clostridia bacterium
GATATATTCCTCGATGCCTTAAATGAAGGTAATATTGATAGGATAATTTCCTCGTTCGGAAACGCATTCGAACCCGTCACCGACGAGCTTTGCCCCGAAACGAAGGCTATTCGTGAATTGATGATGTCGCTCGGCGCAAGGAATTCACGTCTTTCTGGAAGCGGTCCTTCGGTTTACGGCATTTTTGCAGATAAAGAACTTGCAGAAAAAGCAAAGAAATCGCTTATCGAAAAGGGATATAGCGCATATACCTGCGAAATACTTTAAAAACAATGTATAATTTTCCTTTTTGCGGTTAATAATCGCTTCAAACCCAAAAAGGAGAATAAAAAATGAAAACAAAGATCGTTGCACTGTTTTGTGCCTGCTTTATCTTACTTAACGTTGTCGATATGGTGATCCCGAGAAGCGAATCAAAGATATATGACAGCGTAATAAGGCTTCATATCCTTGCGGAGGATAACAGCGAAAGCGCACAAACGGTTAAATTAATGGTACGTGATGCTATTCTTGACGAATGCGGAGATCTGTTTGCCGAAGACGGAAATATCGTTTCGGCAAGCGAAACGGTAGAGTCCAATCTGCCCAAGATAGAGGAGATAGCAAACCGTGTCCTCTCGGAAAACGGTATGAACTATAAAGCTGTCTGCGAATGGGGAACAGAGGAATACCCAACCAGAGTTTACGAAAACCTGACTCTCCCCTCGGGAATCTACCGCTCGTTAAGAATCAACCTCGGCAAAGCAGAGGGGAATAATTGGTGGTGTGTTCTGTTTCCGCCGTTGTGCACAAAAGCCTCTGCAGGCGAAAGCGATTTTACCCGTACCGACGTTAATAAAAACGATTCAAAGGTCTTTACAAACCGCAAATATACTTTCAGATTTAAACTATTGGAATTTTTTTGGTGATAATATGCTCTACCGTGTAATTGGCGCTTCGGGAAGCGGAAAAACAGATTATATAATCTCTCGGCTCGGCGAAGCCATAAAACAGAAAAAACGCTGTTTTGTTATAGTTCCCGAGCAACAATCCGTCGATTACGAAGCAATGCTTTGTCAACGCTTCGGCGATAGCTCGAACCTCTGTTGCGAGGTTCTCAATTTTGAGCGCCTTCCCAACCGTGTAGCACGTGAATTCGGCGGTTTGGCAATCAATTCAATAGATAAAGGGGGCGCTTGCGCCCTTTTGTCGCTTATATCGGAATCTTTGAAGGAACAATTGACAGAATTCAAGTCTGTAGCAGAGGATGCCGATTTTGCCGCTTCGATCTTCAATCTTATTTCAAGAATGAAAATGGCGCTCATAACTCCCCAAATGCTCTTTTCCGCAATAGATTCAAATTCGCTCGAAAACGAACCGAGATTAATATCAAAAATCAAGGATATTGCCTTGATTTATAACGAATACGAAAAATATTTCGGCGATAATCTCTTTGACCCCCGTGATGCATTAACACGCCTTTCCGAAGAACTGAAACATAAAAACTTCTTCAAAAATTCCTATGTTTTCATAGACAGCTATTATAACTTCACAGAACAGGAATATGAAGTAATAAAGCATATCGTCGCTCAAAGCAGAGATACTTATATTTCCTTTACGGTAGACGAAAACCGTGAATTTTTCTATGAAAACGCAAAGGCAGCCGATAGAATAAAGCGTTTAAGTAAGGTCGGCTGTGAGGATTATTATACCGCAGAACCCAAACGCACAAAGCACGAATGTCTGAAATTTATCGAACGTAACCTCTGGTGCCCGAACATAAAACCGTTAAATAAAAACGACGGCTCGGTTCGCCTTATAACCGCAAAAAACCGCTTTGACGAGGTTGAAGCGGCGGCTGCGGAGATAACCGAATTTATCCGTGCAGGCGGAAGATATAAGGATATAACCGTTCTTGCGGGCAACGTCTCAAATTATTCGTCAATAGTTGATTCTGTCTTTTCCCGTGCAGAAATACCCTGCTATATGTCCTCAAAGGAGGAACTTTCGTCAAAACCTGTCTTTTCTTTCCTGCTGTCGAGCCTCGCCGTTATAATCGAGGATTTCTCTCTGCGCAGTATGAAACGATACATAAAAACGGGATATACCGATTTAACCGTATCCGAATCCGATGCGGTGTTGAACTATGCCTATTCCTGGAAATTACGTGGCAAGGCGTGGTACAGCGAAAACGATTGGATGCTCGACCCGGAAGGCTACCGTGAAGGCGACCTTACAAAACGTGGTGCGAAATTGCTCAATAAAGCAAATTCCGCAAAGAAAAAGGTCGTTCCTCCGTTGGTTGCGCTCAAAGAGACTCTAACAAAAAAAGACCTCACCGTTTCCGAGGCGGTCCGTGCCCTCTATAACCATTTGATAGTTATGGAAGCAGATGAAAAACTCCGCAAAAACGCAGAAAATGCCCTCAAAAACGGTGATAGAGAAGAATCCGAGCGTGAAATACAGCTTTGGAAGCTCTTAATAAATATCTTCGACCAATTAGATTCTCTCTGCGGTAATATGAAAACGTCGCCCAAACGTATGGTATCGCTTATGAAGCTTATGTGCGATTGCTATTCCTTGGGTGCAATACCGCCGTCAAGCGATTCCGTAACCTTCGGCGATGCTTCTTTGATCCGTGCAGGCGGAAGCAAGCTTGTTATTGTGCTTGGCGTTTGCGACGGTGAATTTCCTGCGTCAACTTCAAGCGGAGGCTTCTTCGACCGTGATGAAGCCGTAGTTTTGGAAGGCGTTGGACTTCAGCTTGCCGACACTATGGATAAACTCTTAAATACGGGAAGATTTTTCGTGTATGCGGCACTTTCTGCCCCCACGGAACGTCTGGTGCTGTCATACCCAAGAAGCGAATTAAGCGGCGAAGAACTTCGTCCCTCAACGGCTTGGTTTTCTGTTAAAAATATGCTCCCCGAGATTGAAGAAAAGGAATTTTCGGGAGATGAGCTTATATATTCCCGTGAATCTATTGCGTCATATTTTCCAACTTTCGAAAACGGGGAATTGAAGTCCGAAATAAAGAACGCATTAAATAATAAAAGATTGCCCTTCTTTGAAGAGCTTCCTTCCGTTTCGGATTCTGTTTCGAGAATCGATTTCAATAAGGACAAGCTTCTCCTTTCTCCCTCAAAATTTGAAAGATACGTTCTCTGTCCGTTCTCCTTTTTTGCAAACTATCTGCTTGACCTAAAGGAAAAGAAAGAGATTGCCTTTGCATCTCCCGAGATAGGTACGTTCATTCATAAGGTTTTGGAGCTGTATCTGAAAGAATGTGTTTCAAGCGGAAAATTTGTTGCTCCCAACGATGCCGACCGTGAAAAAATGGTCCGTGCCTATGCCGATGAATATTTCGAAAACGTAATAGGTGAAGCAGAAAAGAACAATAAACGATTTGTGCACACCTTCGAAAATGCGGTAAAGACCCTTTCGTTTGTAACCGAAAGCTTGACGAAAGAGTTTTCTCAAAGCAAATTTATGCCGACAGGCTTTGAATTCAGCGTCGGCTTGAAAAACCCCGATATTCCTGCCATAGAATATGACAGAGACGGCAAAAAAGTCCTTCTTCGTGGCTCGATAGACAGAGTTGACACCTATGAGGTGAACGGTGAAAAATACGTTCGTGTCGTCGATTACAAGACTTATAACAAGCCCTTCTCGCTCACCTTGACGGCAAACGGATTGGATACCCAAATGCTCCATTATCTTTTCGCCTATTGCGAAGCAACCGGCGCAAAGCCTGCAGGCGTGCTCTATTATACCGTCAAACTGCCTAACGTAGATTTTTCGGGCCGTGAAACTCCCGAAAAGATAAAATCAGAAATCGAAAAGAGCATCAACAGAAGCGGGGTATTGTTAAAGGATCTCGATATTGTCCGTGCAATGAGCCCCGATTGCGCCTATGTACCGACGAGCATCACCGCAAAAAACGAGTTTTCGAAACGCTCGAATAATCTTCTCACCGACGAAGAATTCACCGTTCTTTCAAATACTTTGAAGGAACAGGTAGAAACGCTTGCCGATAACGTTTTCTGCGGAAAAATGGACGTTACCCCCAACGATTTCGACGGCAAGGCAGACCCCTGCAAATTCTGTCCGCACGGCGATTTTTGCAGAAATAGGAAAGAAATGGAGGAGGATGAAGATAATGAACTTTACAGCCAAGCAGACTGATGCTATAAGTACCCGTGACACAAACCTCCTCATAAGCGCAGGCGCAGGCAGCGGTAAGACAACGGTACTTACCGAACGTCTAATACGCCGTATCAAAAACGGCGATTCTGTAACCGATTTTCTCGTTGTAACCTTTATGAAAGCCGCCGCTTCCGATATAAAGCAAAAGCTTTATAAGGCATTGATAGAAGAAAGCGCAAAGAACCCCAACGATAAGCACCTTTTCTATCAATCAACCCTCGTTTCCGAAGCAAATATCTGCACAATATCCTCCTATTGCCTTTCCTTGGTGAAGGATAATTTTGCCCTGCTCGGAATCTCTCCCCGTGTCCGTGTTATCGACGAAACCGAATCGGCAATGATGCTTCGCAATTCGGCAGATAAGCTAATAAACGAAGGCTATGACAACGAAGATAAAAGCTTTTTGTTGCTTGCCGATAATTTCTCGGGCATGAAAAACGACGAACCCCTAACCGATACGATGATAGGGCTTTATAATACCCTGCGTGTTATGCTGAATAGGGAAGAGATGCTCGTGAATTGCGCAAAAGAACTTCGTGACGATGCAGATACTCTTACAGAAAAAGGCTTTTTCGGAACCGAACGTGGCAAAATAATGCAAAAACGTCTGATACCTATGTATGACGAGCTTTTGCAATCGGCAAACGATATGTATGACTTTGCCGTAACTGTCGCAACCGACGATAAATATATTGCGCCGATCGAAAAGTTCCTAAATTCGATCGAAGCTGTACGTGCAGCGATCGAAACGGATTATGCAAATTATTGTAAAATTGCAGAGGCATCTCTTGCAACGATAAAACTCGCCGGTGATGGCTGTGATGCCGACTCACGTGAGATAGTCAAAGAAATGAAAGAAGCTATCGTTAAGACCGAAAAATCGCTTTTCGAACGCTATTGCAGAGGTAACGAAGCTCTTATCGCAGAAAGCTTTAATAAATGCGCCGAAATAATCGACGCAATAAGAGAATTTATAAATAAGCTTGATAGTGAATACGAAACTGCAAAGCTCGAATCGGGTGTTTTGGACTATACCGATTTCGAGCAAAAAGCGTTACAGCTTCTTGAAGTCAAGGACGAAAACGGTAACAGCGTCCCAAGCGAGCTTGCTTTGAAAAAGCAAAAATGCTTTAAAGAGATACTCATTGACGAATATCAGGACGTAAACCCAATGCAGGACCGCATTTTCAACCTGCTTTCAAACGGCAATAACCGTTTTATGGTCGGTGACGTCAAGCAGAGTATATATCGATTCCGTAATGCCTATCCCGATATTTTCCTTGGGTATAAGGAGCGGTACGGTGATATATCGGATAAATCCGACAAGGGCGCAAGGATATTCCTGCGTGAGAATTTCCGTTGCTCGCAAACCGTTATAGATTATGTAAACCTTCTTTTTGAATCTGTAACAAAACACACCCCCTATTACCGTGAATATGAGGCGGAATGGCTTATCCATGCATCAACTGCACCCGATAGACATCACACCGTAATAGTTGCCGTTTCCGATAAAGAAAAGGATAGGGCGAAGGAATCACGCCAAGCCGAAGCCGAATATATTGCAAAAGAGATATTAAGGCTTGTTAATAACGAAACCTCGGATAACGGAGAAAGACTTAAGTTTTCCGATTTTGCCGTTATGCTCAGCGCAATGAAGGGCTATTCGATAGACTATGAAAAAGCCTTTCAAAAGTACGGCATACCCTATAAAAACGAAAAGAGCGAAAACTTCCTCGAAAACCCCGATATACGCTTGGCGCTTTCTGCCCTAAAGGCGATAGACGACCCCAACGACGATATTTCGCTTTGCTCTTTGATGAGAAGTCCCGTATGCAATTTCACTTCGGACGACCTATACCGCATACGTGAAAATCTGCCCTCTATGCCGTTTTTCGATGCAGTGGCATCAACGGCACTCCTGGCAAAGAAACGCCAACCAAAGGGCAAATACAGGCTCAAAAGACGATATGGGGAACACTGCCTTGCCGTAAGATGCCGCATCTTCATAAAAACGCTGTATTCTTGGCGTAAAAAGAGCTCGGGCGTGCCCTGTAAAGAGTTTTTAAAGGACTTTTTGGTGTCGTCGGGATTGTTGCAGATCGCAACGGTTTCTTCTTCACGTCAAAGCCTGCTTTTGCTTTATGAATATTCGCAAAAGTACGAATCTGCATCAAACCAAGGTCTTGCGGGATTCCTCGATTATATTAAAGAGCTTTCAAAGACGGGCAAGCAGATCGCCGACGTTGCACGTACGGGCGATGAAGACGCCGTATCGTTCATAACGGTGCATAAATCCAAAGGACTTGAATATAAGGTCTGCTTCGTCGCTGGTGCCGATAAAAAGTTCGGGGGAAAAGGACGTAAAGCCCCTCTTACCGTTTTACGCCGTAAAGGTATATTCTTCAAATTGAAAAATAACGCCGATCTAACTTCCTACGACCCGATATGCAATATTCTTGCCGACGACGAGGAAAAGGAACATCTCTTGGGCGAAGAATTGCGTAAGCTCTACGTTGCATTAACAAGAGCAAAGGAAAGACTTTATATAACAGGCTGTGCCGATAAGGGGTGGGAAGATAAACGTTATGCACCCTCTTCCTGCAAAAGCTGGCTTGAGTTCGCAATATATGTTGCGTCTCTCGGCGAAAAAGCATTTTTCGACGTTATCAATATAGGCGAAACAGATACCAAATCGGGATATATTCCCAAGAAACACGGTATTGTAATCAAGCCAAGCAAAAAGATGCTTGATATTGTCGATTTTGTCTATCCCTATCAAAGCTCGGTCAACACCGCACGTAAGATATCTGTTTCCGAGCTTCGTGAAGGACTTCTTGAGGATGATGAATACAACCGTTCGTTGGTAACCGTTCCTTCCTCACGTGTTGCATTAAAGCCTGCGTTTGCAAGCGAAGCTTATGCCGATGCATCTGATATCGGCACAGCAAACCATTTGTTTATGCAGTTTTGCGATTTTGACAGAATCGATACCGACGGTGTCGAAAAAGAGGCGGAACGCTTGCTTAATATACGTATGATATCCGAAAAGCAAAAGGAGCTTCTCAACATAAGATCGCTGTCAACCTTCTTTAAGAGCGATCTGTATTCCCGTATAAGAAGCTCCAAAAAAGTCTACCGTGAAAAACGCTTTTCGGTAAGCGATGTATTCCAAGAAAACGGCGAAGCTATACTCGTTCAGGGTGTAATCGACTGCTTCTTTGAAAATCCCGACGGTACGTTTACCGTTGTCGATTATAAAACCGACCGTGTCCGTGAGGAAGCCGAGCTTATAAACCGTCATAAGCTCCAACTGGCTTGTTATAAGCGTGCGGTCGAGCGTATGACGGGCAGGGAAGTTACGAACGTTCTCATCTATTCCTTCTCGCTCGGAAAAGAGGTATCGGTAATTGTTTAATAAGTATAAAAAACTGTATCCGATAGCTCTTTCAATGGTAGAAGAACGGCCGAAGCTTGTAGAAGAAATATTCGTCAAGCTTGCACCGCATAAGGGTGTATATATCGGTGTTTGTATTCTCGACGGTAGCTTTATGTGCGATGAACCCGGCGAGCTGTTTTCCTCTCTCGAGCAGGGCGAAAAGCTTTGTATCGTTTATAAAGACGAGTATAGAAATAAAAACTACCTTCCCCTCGAGGTACAGCGTGAAGACGGGACCTACGTCGGTGTCATACCCTTGGCAAACGCCGTTGTTCCGAATATCGTATTGTCAAGAGGTCTTTCGGCTTGGTGTCATCTCGAAGCAAAGGAGTTTAATGCAGGAATGCTTTCCTTCGCTGTTTCAATCTATTGCGAGGACTATTAAATTACCCCGTGAAACACACGGTTTTGCAGGGGCACAAAAAACTGTCGCAGGTTGATACCTGCGACAGCGTAAAAATTCTGTTAAGGAGGACTGCTTATGAAAAGAAATAAAAAGATAAACGATATAGCACTAATTTCGATAGGCTCGGTCCTTCTTGCGCTCTTTTCGATTATAACCATACCTGCGCCCGTGCCGTTCACTCTGCAGTTGTTTGGTATTGCCCTTCTTTTGATGACCTTCGGCGGAAAAAGAGGAACAGCGTCGATTATTGTGTATATTGCGCTGGGCGCTTGCGGTGTTCCTATCTTTTCGGGATTCGGGGCAGGGATAACGACCCTGATAGGACCGACAGGCGGATTCCTTTTCGGCTTTGTGGCTATGGGATTGCTGTATACCTTCTGCGAAAAACGTTTCGGCAAATCGGATAGGGTTATAATAACCTCTCTCGCCGTCGGAACGCTTGTCTGTTATATTTTAGGCACGGCGGTGTTCATGATATGGTCGGGCGCGAATTGCACGTTTGAAGCGATTTTAAGCGCCCTAAGCGTATGCGTTTTCCCCTGCATCATTCCCGATGCTTTGAAGATATATCTCGCTCACCGGATTTATAAAATAAGCCTTTCAAAGCTTAAAGTTTAATACTTATCTCACCGCTGTTAAGGAGGATTTCTTCTCCGCCTTCGGTGATAACCAAAAGCTCGCCGTTGTCGGAAACGTCAACGGCTTTTGCTTTGTGATCAACACCGTTTCTTTTAAAAGAAACAGTCTTTCCGATAGCAAGAGAATACTTTCTGTACTCGTCAATAAAGTCTTTGTTGTTTTCAAGCTGATCGCAAATCTCTTTCAATCTCTTGAAAATCAAAGCTACGGTTTCGTTTCTGTTGATTTCTTCGCCAAGCGACGATGCAATTCCGTCAAGCTCGTCGGGAAAGTCTTTTGTGGTAATATTAATACCAATGCCGATCACAGCGGATTTAATAATCCCCTTTTCGTAATCGTTAATTGCTTCCGCAAGTATTCCGCAAACCTTTTTGTTGTCGATAAAAATATCGTTCACCCATTTGATCATCGGGTGTTTTTTCGTTTGCGCTTCAATAACCTCACGTGTCGCCACTGCTGCGGCAACCGTCAGCATAACTGATTTTTCAAGAGATATTTCGGGGTGAAGAACGATAGAAAAATAAAGTCCGCTCTCACCGGGAGAATAAAAGCTTTTTCCGTGCCTTCCTCTGCCTGCGGTCTGGTGGTGAGAAACAAAAATCGCCTCGCTCGCAAGACCACGTTCTATCGCACGTTTCGCCTCGTTGCTTGTAGAATCGATAGAATCGAAAATCTCAATAAACGGGCTTTCCTCTTCGTTAAAATATGCTTTTATATCTGCAATCGACAATTTCATAAATGCTCCGAAAAAAAGCCCCTGAAAGGGGCTTTTTTATTGTTTAAATCAATTCTTTTTGATAGGCTCGGGTATAGCACGTGTTTTTGCGGGTTCGTCAACACGAATGTCGTCGCCGCTGATGTCAACACGGTCTACAAATTCTTCGTCAACCTCATATTCGAAGGTCTTA
>JAFVXP010000021.1 GCA_017501055.1 Clostridia bacterium
CTTGCCGAACGAGCAAAAAAGCAAAATACAACGCTCGGCAAGCTTCTTTTCCGCCCGAAAAAGAGATATATACTTGCTTGGAGCCTGCTTTGGGGAATCCTTTTTGTTTCGCTTGTGCTTTTGTCATCGTTCACGGTCGGGGCATTGACATTTCTTTTTGCCGTTCCCTTTGGCATTGCGTGCTCGGGCATAACCGATTATTTCATAGCCTTCCTTGCTCCTGCCCACAGAGCACCCAGAATGAAGCTTGAATCAATTCCCGAAAACGCAAAAACTCTTGTCACTATAGCCTCGCTTATGACGGGAAGCAAGGGTGACGAAAGGGTTTTTGAATCGCTTGCGCGCTTTAGATATATGAACCCCGACGAAAATATTTATTTCTTCCTGCTTGCCGACCTTCCCGATTCCGACAAACAGGAAGAAGATGGCGACGGCAAGATCCTTGAATTTGCAAAACGCAAGATAGACGAGCTGAATTCGCTTCACGGCAACCGTTTTTGTCTTTTCTTCAGAAAACGTGTTATGAACGAAAGCGAAAACCGTTTCGGCGGTTGGGAACGCAAACGCGGTGCGGTCTGCGAGCTTGTGTCCCATATAAAAAACGGCGGAAATACGGGATATTACGGCGGAGATTTTATAAACCAAATTAAATATATCCTAACGCTCGATTCGGACACAAACCTTTCTGTCGGAAGCGTCAGCGAGATGCTCTCGATTGCGCTTCACCCCGTAAACCGCCCCATTGTTGAAAACGGCAGGGTCGTTTCGGGATATGGAATAATCCAGCCTTCCGTCCGTACAGAGCTTGTAAGTGCATATAAAACCGGCTTTTCCCGTCTGATCTCCGGTGCAGGCGGTACAGACGTTTATGCAACCGCCTCCTTCGAGCGAGCACAATCGATTTTCGGTTGCGGCAGCTTTTGCGGTAAAGGCTTGATAAACGTAGAGCTTTTTAATTCGCTCGTCACGGACAAACTCCCCAACGGCTTGGTTTTAAGCCACGACGTTGTCGAGGGAAGTATAGTTCGAACGCTTTGCGCTTCGGATATAGTCCTGACAGATTCCACACCCGGAAACACCGTTTCCTTCTTCAGAAGATTGCACCGCTGGATCCGTGGTGATTTTCAAAATCTGTATTTCCTCAAAAGCAAGTCTTTGGGTTATTTGTCGAAAGCAAGAATATTGCTTACGGTCTTAAAGCATGCTTCACCGATTTTTTCGTTTCTTGCAATAATAATCGGCGGTTTTATGCGTGATACAAGCGGATTTTTGGTGTTTTTCTTTGCATATTCCGAATTTTTCCTGCCCTGCTTGGTAAGCGTTTGCGGATTTTTGTTTTCGGGTGCGCCCTTTGCGGTAAAGAGATTCTTTTCAAAGGCATATTCGATGCTTGCCCAAACCTTTATAAGACTTGTGTTCGAGCTTTCCTCCTCCTGCAGAAAGGCGATCCTCACCGTGCACGCATTCTTCTTGGCATCGGTAAGACTTGTCACACGCAGGAAAACGCTTGAATGGACAACGGCGGCACAGGCGGAAAAGCTTTCGTCGTCGCTCGGTAAATATGTTATAGACAGTATCTTTTCGGTGGCATTCGGGCTTTTGATAATGATATTTGCAAATGCGCCGTTCATTAAGTTTGCAGGGCTTTTGTATTTTGTCTATCCTCTTGTTTCCTACGTTCTTTCCCGTTCCGTGGGCGGGGGAGCAGAGGTGAAGGCAAGGCTTTCCGAAAGCCAAAAGAAATTGCTGTCGGTGCATATTTCGGATATGTTCTCCTTCTATTCGGATAACGTAAACGAGAAGACAAACTTCCTGCCTCCCGATAATATCCAGATGTCACCCGTTTCGGCAACGGCATACCGTACCTCGCCGACGAATATCGGGTTCTATCTCGTTTCGCTCCTTGCGGCAAGGGATATGAATATGATCACAACAAACGACCTTGCACAAAGCCTTTCGAAAACGGTTGATACCATAGAAAAGCTACCGAAATATAACGGAAACCTTTATAATTGGTACGATATAAAAAATTTGTCTGTGATAGGCAATAATTACGTTTCCTCGGTCGATAGCGGTAACTTTATCGTTATGCTCGTTGCGCTGAAAGAGGGTATCCTTGAATATGCAAGCGAGGACGAAAGGCTGAATCCCTTATCAAAGCGCATTGAAGCAATTATAAACGAAACCGATATAAACGTCTTTTACGACAAAAGACGTTCACTCTTCCGCATCGGTCTTGCGGTAACTCCCGAAGGGGTAAAGTACGATTCGAACTGCTACGACCTGCTTATGAGCGAAGCAAGAATGCTTGGATATTACGCCGTTGCGTCGTCAAACGTACCGAAAAAGCATTGGCAATCCATGTCACGCACGTTGACACATTCGAACGGATATATCGGAATGATGAGCTGGTCGGGCACGGCTTTTGAATATCTCATGCCCCAGCTTTTCCTTCCTCTCTACCGTGATTCCTTCCTTTTCGAAAGCGTTGCCTTTGCAATGATGGTCCAGCGTTCTGCGTTTTCCCCTTGGGGTGTCAGCGAAAGCGGATTTTATTCCTTCGACAGCGATATGAACTATCAATATAAAGCCAACGGATTGAAGATTCTGGCATTACGCAGAATCGGAAACGATGAAAAGATCGTTTCGCCGTATTCAACCTATCTTGCGCTTCCGTTTTGTCCCGATTCGGCAATAAAGAATATTTTAACCTTTGAAAACAGAGGAATGTACGGCAAATACGGGCTTTATGAAGCATTGGATATGAACAGCGACCAAAACGGCTTGAGCGTTAAAAGCTATATGGCGCATCACGTTGGTATGAGCATAATCGGTTGTGCGAATGCGATACACGATAATATTTTCGTACGCCGTTTTATGCGTAATATGCGTATGTATTCGGCAAACGAGCTTCTGCAGGAAAAAATCCCCATCGACGCCCATATTTTTTCCGACGAATATTCCTCGCAAAAGGGAAGCAAACGTCCGATATATACCCCTCACGAGCGAAAGGAAAAGGTCGATCTGAATTCACCGTCGGTAAGGCTTCTTTCAAACGGTGATATGACTGCGTTAATTTCAAGCAGCGGTCATATCGGGCTTTGCCGAGGGGAAAGAAAGCTTGCCCACACCGAATTTTGCAAATATTCCTTCCGTTTTTCTCCCTGCGTTGTGTTTTCACGCAACGGTAAGAATTACGGCTGTGTTCCTATAATAAATGGTGGTAATGAATACGGGTTCGAACACGGAAACGGTTTTGCATCTCATATAGCGTCGGGCAAGGAATTTTCGGGCAGGGTCAGATACAGTATTTCAAAAAACGGAAACTGCTTTGTCGTGAACACCCGTGCCGAAAGCCTTAAAAAATATGATATAACCTTCTCGTTCGAGCCGATGCTTGAAACCGAGAAGAAATATCTTTCCCATATCTCGTTTTCACGTCTTTTCATCGAGAGTGAATACGACCAATCAAAAAGAATACTCTATTTCCACCGCAGAAGCAGTCTTGACGGACGGTATATCTTCACTCTTGCCGTTGCACCGAAGGAAAAGGATATTAAATTCTCCTTCCTGACAAACCGTGAAAAGCTCCCCGCAAGCTCGGTTGCAACCCCTTTCGATTATGCAGATTTGGAAACCGATAATAACGTCGGGCCCTGCATCGACCCTCTTTGCCTTGTCCGTGCGAGCGATGCAGAAGGGGGAAGAGCAACCTTCCTTGTAAGTTGCGGTGAAACAAAGAACGAATGCGAGCGCAATATCCGCCTTGCACGTTCGGATAAATACGATTACCGAACCAAGATGGGCGAGGGTATGGTTGATAAAATGCTCCCAAGCATACTCTACGGAACCGAAGGAAAGGCAGTATCACGGTTTACGAATTGCGATATAGGCTCGCTTTGGAGCAGGGGAATATCTGGCGATTATCCGCTTTGCTTAATATCGGTCTCGGAAATTGCAATAACACGCACGAAGTCGGTATTAAAAGCATTTTCCGAGCTTTCAAAGGTCTGCATACGTTGCGAGCTTGTCTTTTTGGTGTCGGAGGAGGACAATTATAACCGCCCCGTTGAAAAATCGGTAAGAGAATGTCTTGCAGAAACGGATATGGAAAAATATCTCGGGCGCAACGGCGGTATATTTATATTGCGTGAAAGCGAGACCGATAAAGACCTTATAACGGCACTTTCGAATACAGCCTCTTTCGTTCTCGATTTTTCAAATGCAACAGACCATAAGCCGGAACAAAACACGGAGAGGGCAGAGATAATAACCAAGCCGTCAAAGATATCAAAGCTGCCGATACCCGATAATGCAATAGAATCGGGCAACGGATATTTTCTTCCCGACGGATACGTTGTCGATAAAAGCCGTCTGCCCGATGCACCCTATTCCTTTATTTTGTCGGGATACCGCTTTTCAACGGTGGTAACGCAAAGCAGTCTTGGATATACCTTCTACGATAACGCAAGGGAAAGAAGACTTTGCTCCTTCTGCGGCGACCCCCGTTCGCTTGACGACGGCGAGAGGGTGTTTCTTGTTGCCAACGGCAGAAAATATGACCTTTGCTCAATATCGCATAAGGTCTTGTATAAAAAAGGAGAAGCAGTTTATTACGGCGAAGCCGACGGTGTTGAATACAGCGTAAGCGTTATCATACCGCCCAAATACCCCGTAAAGCTGATAAGAATCAGATTTTCGAAGAACGAAAACAGAGACGCCGTTTTTGAAATAAACCCCGTTATGGGCGATAGTGTTCGGCGTGTCGGCGGAATTGAAACTGTTGCGGATTCGCAGGGTAATAATCAATTCTTCATATTCCGCAACACCTTTGGTATGACCTTTCCCGAGGGACGTGGATTTGCAGGCGTTTGCGGAGGAAGGGCGGATGCAGACAGAAAAACACTCTCTGCAAACGGCAACGATATTTTGTTTTTCCTCGGCGCTTGTATTACCGAATCGGGCGCAAGAACGGTTGCTTCACGTGTTGACCGCAAATTTTTTGATATTTCAAAAGCAGAGGCAGAAGCCTTTGCAGACAGCTTTCTCCCAAAAATAAAAATATCCACAAGAAGCAAGACGAACGATATTTTGTTCAATTTATTCCTGCCCTATCAAACTGCGATATGCCGTTTCTTCGCAAGAGGTTCTTTCTATCAAAGCGGCGGTGCATACGGATTCCGTGACCAGCTTCAGGATTCGCTGTCAATTCTGTTTTCTTCGCCGAAAACGGTAAGAAGGCATATAATCCGCTGTGCTTCCCATCAATACGAGGACGGCTCGGTTATGCATTGGTGGCATACGAGGAATTATAACGGCGTGAACCGAGGTATAAAAAGCAAATGCTCCGACGACCTACTCTATCTGCCGATCGTCGTTGCCGATTATATCGAAAAGACGGAAGACGAAAGTATTCTTTCTCTGCCCGTTCATTATCTCACTTCGAACGACTTGGGCGAGCATAACGAACGTTATGAGCAACCCGAAAAGAGCAATATTAAGGAATCTGTCTTCCTTCATTGTCTGCGTGCGTTATCACGAGCCGACAGGAGAGGGAAGAACGGACTTTTGTTAATGGGAAGCTGTGATTGGAACGACGGCTTTTCGCTGGTTGGCGAAAAGGGCATAGGCGAAAGTGTTTTTTCGACCCTTTTGTATATCCTTGCAATAGAAAAATTCCTTCCTCTCTGCGAAAAATACGGTGATGCCGAAACGGTAGAGCATTATAAAAGGGTCAAAGAGGAATTAAAGACCGCTGTTGAAGAAAAAGCCTTCTACGGTGACAGATACGCAAGGGCAATCTGTGACGACGGAACGGTTCTTGGCGTTGAGGATTGCGAGGAATGCAAGATTGATATTCTCTCCCAAGCCTTTTCCGCAATAGCAGATCTTGATAAGGAACGAACAAAAAAAGCGCTTGAATGCGCTTTCGATAGGCTTTATGACGGAAAGGAAAAGATATTCAAGCTCTTTTCTCCTCCCTTTGCAAACGGAAAAACAAGGGTGGGGTATATAAGAGGCTACGTTGCGGGGATTCGCGAAAACGGCGGTCAATACACTCACGGTGCGCTCTGGGGTGCGCTTGGGTGCTTTAAGGCAGGTCTTAACGAGGAAGGCTTGCTTATCCTCGATTGCGCAAACCCTGCAACGCACAATTCCAACAAAGAAAATACCCAAAAATACAAGACCGAGCCCTATGCCGTTGCCGCCGATATATATTCGGGCGAATTTGCCGGCAGAGGCGGTTGGAGCTGGTATACGGGTGCGGCTTCCTGGTATTACAGAATTATGCTTGAATACGTTCTCGGTATAAGACTTGGAAATAACAAGATCCTTTCCGCTTTGCCGATAATTGAATACGAATCGGTTTTCGAATTTGAAAACGCAAAACTGAAAATTATTGCATCAGGCAAAATAAAAACGCCCCTTTTGGACGGACAGGAAATATCTTTTCCTCTGCCGATACCTACGGGCGAGCATATTCTTGAATTACCCTTGAAAAAACAATAAAAAAATAACCCTTGACTGTTAATCTATTTGTTACAGTCAAGGGTTATTTACTTTCGATCTTAGTATCTAACATCATATTTAACCTCTCTTTCTTAATATAGGGCTTTTTGATTCTCAATCCCGTTTTTTATTATCCGATCTATTTTTACCTTTGTAGAAGTCGTGCTAAACGGTTTTGATCATCAATTTTGCCGACCAACTAATTTTTCGGAAGGAAACTTTGATTCTTACTCTCTTGCTTTCTTGCTCTCTTTGCTGCTTTGGGACTCTTTTTCAAGTCTTGGCTTTCGGCTCTCTCTTAACCGAATTCCCGTCATCCCTGAATACTTTGTTTACCTTTTCGGTAAGAACTTAATCAGATCATCGGAAGTGTACCTCTTTTTTGAAATCCAAACCTTTTTTGTTTTTGCACTTAAAATCTTTTTAAGTGCGTACCTGTCAGATCATTGGACTGTACCTATTCCTTTCTACCTTTTGCACCTTTTTTACGATTCTGATTAGAACATCGGAGGTGTACCTGACCTTTCATAATTTGAAGATTGAGATTTGTTTTATCAAGCTTGATTGTTTTTTGGGGTTTCCCTCTCTTCGCTTATATATTAACATACGGTACCCCCTTTTGCAATACACAATATATACAAAGTTAACAAGTTTATTTTATCTAAACGGTAGAAAGTTGTGAACAATGCCCTTGAAATTGCAAAAAAGTGTTGACTTTCAAATCGATACATGATATACTGAATATGTTGGGGCGCAAAGCCCTCTTTTTTGTTGCAAAAATTGACAATAAACGGTATAGATGTTATGATATAATCAATAAAAACAAAACAGGGAAGATGTTTATGATAAAATTCGTTTTGCTGTTGTTGCCGGTCTTTTTGGGTGTCTTTGTTTTTGTATATTTCTTTTTAAGAAGAAGCTTGCGTGCATTTTCTCTTGATACTTCAAATATAAAGGTAAAGACAGCTTTAATTGCAATATCCCTTGCGTTGACTCTGCTGTCGTTTAACATATCGTCGATGCTGACGGTATTTCTTCTTCACCTTATGGGAATCGACCTGTTTTTGCGTCTTGTTGTTTTCATTTTCAATAAGGTTATCAAACCCAAAGAAACGAAGATATTTAATAACCTTAAAAAGATATACAAAAGCGGTATTGTATCTATTCTTGCCGTAGCGGTCTTGCTGGTCTTTGGGTATTTCAATCTGCAAAACGTAAAAGCAACGGAATACAGCATTTCTACAAATAAAGATATAAGAGATGAAGGCTACCGTGTTTTGCTTATTGCGGATATGCATTACGGCGTTTCGCTTGATTTTGATGAATTGACCCGAAAATGTGCCGAAATGAGCGAATTTGACCCCGATATTGTCGTTCTTTGCGGTGATATTGTCGATAACGGCACTTCACCCGAAGAAATGCAAGCGCTTTTCAAGGCTCTCGGCGGAATTAAAAGTAAATACGGCATATTTTACGTATACGGCAACCACGACCGTTCGATGCGTTTGCTTGAAAGTGAATTCGGTGATGACGACCTTCAAAAAGCCATAACCGATAACGGTATTAAGATCCTGCGTGACGAAGTTATAACGCTTAATAACGAATTTACAGTAGTCGGCAGGGAAGACCGTTCCCGTGAGAGAAA
>JAFVXP010000022.1 GCA_017501055.1 Clostridia bacterium
GCAACAGCCCCGGAAACGATATGCGTATCTCCGACGAACGCTTTGAGGCTTCCCGTAACTTCGCAAACAAGATCTGGAATGCGGCAAGATTCGTTATGATGAACCTCGATCAGGACTGCGACACCGATAATATCGATACCGCAAAGCTTGCAGAAGAGGATAAATGGGTCCTCTCGCTTTACAACCGTTTGGTTGGCGAAGTTAGAGACAATATCGACAGATACGAGCTTGGTATTGCCGTTTCGAAGCTTTATGACTTTATCTGGGACGTTTTCTGCGATTGGTATATCGAGCTTGTAAAGCCCCGTCTTTCCGAAAAAGGCACACAGACCAACCTTGCAGCGCAGGCAACCCTCACCTACGTTCTTTCGAACACCTTAAAGCTTCTCCACCCCTTTATGCCCTTCATCACCGAAGAGATTTGGCAGTCGCTCCCCCACAACGGCGAAAGCATTATGATCTCCGATTATCCCGCTGTTAAGGAAGAGCTTAATTTCCCCGATGCGGAACGCAATATGGAAATTATGCTCACGGCTATCCGTGCAATAAGAAACCGCCGTGCAGAGATGAACGTTCCTCCCTCCAGAAAGGCAAACGTCATTATCGCAACTGCTGAAAAAGAGCTTTTTGCGGACAAAGAGCCCTATTTTGTACGTCTTGCTTCGGCATCGGGTATATCCGTTGTTGATTCCTGCAACGACGAAGGCACCGTTCGTATCGTTACAAACGCTTGCGAGATATTCCTTCCCCTTGCCGACATCGTAGACCTCGATGCGGAAAGAGAAAGACTCTCTAAAGAGCTTGCAAACGCAGAAAACGAGATCAAACGTGCCGAAGGCAAGCTTGCAAACGCAGAATTCGTTAACAAAGCGCCCGAAAAGGTCGTTAACGCAGAGAAAGAAAAGCTTGTTAAGTTCCAAGAGCTTGCGGAAAAGCTCCGTGCTTCGATTGCGTCGCTTTGATAGATATTCGATGAGATATTCAGGGGCTTTTTGAAAAAAGCCCCTGAAACCCCAAAAACTTTTTAAACATAGAAAGAACGCCAAATCGGCGTTCTTTTTTCGTTTTTCCTTACATTCAGTATACCTGTCATTCCGAGTAATCCGTTGTATCAACAACGTGTCTGCGAAATAACAAAGGATTACGATAATGTAGGGACCGGCGTCCCCGACGGTCCGTTTGCCTTGATTTCGAGAGAACAATTTGTCTTTGTTGTTTATATTGGTTTCTTTGTAGGGGAGGGGTTTCCCCTCCCGCCCATAATTATTTGTTGTTTTTGATTTTTACGTATTAACCTTAAATATATATAACACAGACAAAAGAAACAACACAAAAAACGGACTCGATCGAGTCCGTTTTGTTATTTATTTAATTACGATGCCTTTGAAATCGTTGTGCCTTGGTAGTAGACGGAAAGGATATACTTGAAGTTATATCCGTCCTTTGCAAGCTGTTCTGCGCCCCATACCGAATAGCCAACTCCGTGGCCTGCGCCCGAGCCGTTGATCTTTACGGTTTCGGGTTCGATAGATTCGCCCATAACGGTCATATAGCTATCGCCAAAGCTTTCAAACGGCTTATATCCGTCTTCTGTCATAACACCCGTGATCTTCTTTGTTGTAACCTTACCGTCAGAGCCAAGCACCTTAACTTCTGTTGCGTATTCGATATCAAAGTTTGCGCTTTTGTAGCCAACTGCAACACGCACGTCCTCTGCACTCTTAACGTCAACGGTGTTGCCCTTGCCGTCGCTGACGGAAAGGTGGGTTATAAAGTCGGAGTCGTACGGTCGGTGCTGAGGATCTTCATAGAAAGGTTTTTGCCCGACAGGGAAGAAAACGCTTTTCTTGATTTGATATATTCGTAAAATTCCTGCTTTGTATAGGTGTGTTCCCATTTAATACCTTCCTTGTCTTCCTCCTGGAAAACGGTTGTAAGATAGGGAACGCTTCTGCTGCCCCATGCTGCAAGCGCAGAGCAGGTCGCACCGCCGTTGGAGATATGGTACTGTGCGGAAATGGGACTGCCGTTATAAGTCAGATACATTCCTCTGGTTGCATCGACGATAGCGTTGTTCGATTCGCTCATACGGTAGGTTCCGGGATAGACCTGACAGCAGGTTGTGGGACATACGTTGAAATCACTGCCGTGCTTGCACGCCATAGCGAAGGTTCTGACCAAAAGCGAGAACGCCTTGCGGTTTTCGGCGGAGAAGTTTGTACCTATCTCAACCGACATAACGCATTTTGTATACATTTCAAGCGGAACGCAGTTTATCATCTTGAGCTTACCGCCCGAAACGGAATATTCAAAAAATCCGTAGTAGTTTCTAACGGTAGATTCACCCGTAGGCAATGCAACCGTACCGCCGTTTCTTGCACGGAGCGCAAATCTGCGGGAGGTATCTTCAAACGTGAAGAGTATCTTGCCCGTATTTGAATCGAGAACCGTTAAACCGCCCGAAACGGGTGCGGTAACGATACCGTTATTGCTTTTCTCGATAACCGTTTGTGCGTTGGTCGAAGGAAATCTTCTTGCTTCAAAGCCACCCTTAACAACGGCAACGAATCCGTCGGGGAAAGCACTTGCGGCATTATGCGCAGCGCTCCAGCTTGAAAACGCACCGATAACTGCGCTGTATGCGCCGATATTTCCGTTTTCGGAGGGAGAGCCGTTGCCTGTCGAGGCATTAACGCTTGCATTAACGTGGGGGAGAATTACTATAGATTTGGAAGAGATCGAGAAAGCGGTGCTGAAATTGCTTCCCGATGCATAGCCGATATCAAAGCCTGTTGACGAGGTATTCTTTGCAGAAAAACGTCTTGTATCGATAAGGCTTGTAGAAACGTACATACCGACACGTACGATCCTATCCTTATATCCGCCCTCTGCGGAGACCTCTTTAACCGAAAGAAATGCGTTGAACGTGCCGATGCAGAATACGATTGCAAGCACGAACGCAACAAAACGTCTGTTAGCCAATCTCATAATCACCTCTCACAGTGAAATAGGCTCTGTCGCCCGTTACGAGAATAGCCTTTGTTGCTTCGGAAGCGGAGGAATGATAGATATGTCCGTATTCAAGAGGCATACCCGAGAATATCTCGGTATTTGCCGACATATCGGTGATTCCTTCGGTTTGTCCTTCCGAAGAGGTTATTGCGATAGCTCCTCCGCCACGATAGATGATCTCGCTATCGGGGGAAAGGATCAAAAGTTCGCCTTGGTTTACGCAAATATCATTATAAGTGGTCTGAACAGAGACGCCGTCTTGAAGAAGCTCCGAAACTATCTCCTGTCTTAATTCGTCCTTGATTTTTAACAACATACCGTAGGTAACAAGAGTTTCGTCGGGGATCAATGCATCGCTGTTTGATTCGGAAGCGTTCTTTGCTTCTCCGTCTGCAGTTTCCGCCGAGGATCGCATTGTGTTTAAAGAAAGCGTTGCAACAAGCAAGCACACAAGCAACAGCGGAACGATGAATTTTTTCACAGATTGTTCTCTCCTTAAATTTTACTTCGCTACATTAAATCTATATGCGAAGCTTTTTTAAAATATGTCTGTTTTTCAATCTTTTTTCACGTTTTTTCACATTTTTCCAAAAAACGCAATATCTTCCAAATACTATTATACCACACCTTGTCAAGTCCCATAGAATGTGGTTTGCGTATATACGTTCCCTATATATTGTGCAATCTGCAAAAAAGCAAAAATCGGATTTTGTCAAATTTTACGGTGGGCGAATATATTGAAATTGGTGATGAATTATGTTTGAACGTGATACCCTCTCAATAATCGGGGAGGGCGAAAATCCTTATGAGGATTCTGTAAGCTTTCCTATCTTCCAAAGCTCCACCTTCGGCGGCGGAAAGGAATATTCCTATTCGAGATGCTCAAACCCAACGAGAAACGCACTTGAAAAGGCTGTTGCAAGGCTTGAAGGGGCTCGGTTTGGGTTTGCCTTTTCATCGGGGCTTGCATCGATAAATTCTGTGTTTTCTCTGCTTAGATCGGGTGATACGGTTCTTGTTTCCGACGATCTATACGGCGGTACATATCGGCTTATAACGAAGATATACCAAAACTACGGTATTAAATTCGTTTTTGTTGATATGACGGACGCAGAGAATATTGCAAAGCATCTTTGTAACGGCGCTTCTATGGTATTTGTGGAATCACCCACAAACCCTATGATGAAGATCGCCCCGCTCCCGGAAATAGGTCTTCTTTGTAAGGAAAAGGGCGCTTTGTTTGTCGTTGACAATACCTTCCTTTCACCCTATTTCCAAAATCCTATTGAATTCGGTGCAGACATCGTTATCCATTCGGCAACGAAATATCTTTCCGGCCATCACGACACTCTCTCGGGTATTGCCGTAACCGACAGAGAGGATATTGCCGAAAAATTGAATATTATTGCAATGACGCTTGGGAACTGCCTTTCTCCGTTTGATTCCTGGCTTGTCCTTCGAGGGATGCGAACACTCCCGATGAGAATGGAAAAGCACGAGGAAAACGCAAAAAGTATTGCCCGTTTCCTAAAATCTCTGCCCGAGGTTGAAAAGGTCTTCTATCCCGGTCTGCCCGAGCATTTGGGACACGAGCTTTGTAAAAAGCAAGCTAAAGGCTTCGGCGGTGTGGTATCCTTTACCTTGAAGGAGAAAAAACACGTGCAAGCCTTCTTGAAGGGCGGTAATATAATCAAATTCGCCGAAAGTCTTGGTGGTTTTCGAAGTCTTATAACCTATCCGCTGACGCAAACGCATTTTTCCATACCCGAGGAAATGAGAGAGAAGATTGGTATTACCGACAGGCTTTTGCGGTTGTCGCTGGGGTTGGAAAGTGATAGGGATATTAAGGAGGATATAATGAAAATTTTGCGTGATTGATTATGTCCGACGTAATGAATAGAATCGGTTATATCAACACTGTGTCTATGAAATAAGACAGGCATAAACAACGAAAATTCATCCTTTTCCATAATTCGAGGAACGGACCGTCGAGGACGCCTGTCCCTACATAGGAAACAACAACGATTTAAGAGCACGGGAGGGTGCAAGACCCTCCCCTACACCGTTGGACTTTGTAATTTCACAGACATAAGAAACAACGGATTGAGATTCTTCACTTCATATTCATTTCGTTCAGAATGACAACTGTATTTTTTCCTTGCGTTCAGTATAACCTGTCATTCCGAGAGACATCGGGGTCCCCACAAAACCGTGTGTTTTGTGGGGTGATATAACGAGGAATCTCACCCAGGAGAACGAAAAAGTTAATTGTTCAAAGACGGAAGAAACAACAGAGTGAGATTCTTCACTTGACACCCCAAAAACACAAGTGTTTTCGGGGACCCCGTCGTTCAGAATGACAGCTTTGTGGTTCGTTGTTTGTTATTCATGAGTTGTTTGTGGGAATTTGATATTGTAGGGACAGGCGTCCTCGACTGTCCGCAACATAAAATTTTGTTGTTTCAAATGTCTGTGAAACTACAATAGGATTTTATAAACAA
>JAFVXP010000023.1 GCA_017501055.1 Clostridia bacterium
ATTTGGAAGATTCGTCTTTTTCGTAAATGTAAAAATAATCGTTTGTGTCAATTGCAGAGCGTTCGAAGGAATAGTTTGAAGCAAGCTCGTCATTGGGCTCGTTTTCTTTAAACAGATTCACCCATTTTTCAAAATCATCGAAGTAACCGTAAAGAGCTTCAATATCGGGCTCGGAGATCTTTTGGAAGTATTTGTTGTCGAGGTCTGCCGAAGAAAAGGTATAGATGCCAAAATCCGTATAGTCTTGAAAACTGCCGTGAGACCAAAATTGTTCACTGTCGGGCTTTCCGAGAGATCTCAAAACCTTGTCGTGCTCGGTTTGAAGCGCACAATATGCGAACAAAGCTATTATAATGAGAAAGACAAGCAGTAATAAGAGGCTTTTTTTCATCATACGTTCTCCTTTGATTTGTTCTGTTTATATTTTAACACATAAAAGATATACGTTCAAGAGAGATTTGCTTCAATCGACCTTCTCACGTTCCCAAAGGTCATAACGGTTGATGTCTTTTATAGAACCGCAAAACATACCAAAATGTCCGCGGTCGTCTTTATCAAAAAAGCCCTCGACGATAACGTATTTTCCGTTGTATTCTTTAGCTTCTTTATAAGAAATTGCTTTTTCGCCCAATTCTAACCATATTGAGCTTCCTGTGCCGTGTTCGTAATCTTCTTTATTTAGAGAGAGGGAATCGTCTTCAAATTCCAGATTGCCTACACCTATTACCCGAACCAATTTTCCGTCGTATTTCTCGGGTGTTGCCAATAACTGAACCATCGACACGTTGATTGCATATTCATTTGCAGAGTTTTCCTCGTCTCGATACCCCGATTCGATTACCGCTTTCTCAAAATACCGAACGCCGAGAAAAGTACACAGAAACAATGCAAGAATACTACCGCAAACAATGGCTACGGAGAGCAATCTGCGAGTTTTTTTAACCTCTTGTACCGTTCCGCCCAGAATCTCATTCGGGTCGATCTCTAAGGTTTCTATCAATTTTTTTGTGGTTTCAAGGTCGGGCAGGGATCTTCCGTTTTCCCATTTTGAAATTGTCTGTTTTGTCACAAACAATATCTTTCCCAAATCTTCCTGAGTAAGGTTTTTGTTGGTACGATACTTTCGGATAATATCTCCAATATTATTCATAGTACACCTCAAATCGGTTTTGTACTATGATTTTATCATTTTTAGATTCTTTTTACAAGACAAAAAGAGTATCTTGAAGGTATACGGTACGTTGACTGCCGTTGTTGCGGTTAATTTACAGACAAAATAGGGATTCGTTCTCGCTGACTTACCGCAGAATAGGGATTCTCCGCAGACTTCACGGCTTCATACTGACTTACCGCGGAATAGGGATTCTCCGCAGACTTCACAACTCCATACGGCACTCCGTGCCTCTTCCGTTGTACGTCTGCTCCCCTGTGGCGGCAAAAACGTGCCCCCGGCACCTTTTTGCTCGCCCTTCGAATCCCTTCATTCATGCAAACAAAACAAAAAACCATCCGAATGGATGGTTTTTCGTTTTGGCAGCGGAATAGGGATTCGAACCCCAACAAACAGAGTCAGAGTCTGTCGTGCTAACCGTTACACAATTCCGCTATATTTTAGCCAAAGCATTGGAACTTGAACCAGTCCAAAAGGACTGAAACGCAATGCTTTTTGGCTAATTTCAATTTATCGTCTTTGCAATACGCTCGTATTGCTACATCCTCTGCATTGAAATTATCTCAAAATTCAGACCCTTTTGGATCGAAGACTTTTCAAGAGGATGATTTTTCGTTGATACAAGGAAAAAGCGGAGTGAATACCAATGTATTCACGAGCATTTTGACGCAGTAGCGACAAAAATCCAACCTTGAAAAGCTGATTCGAGTTTCAATGCTTTGGCTACCGCAGACGTTATTCTATCACCGATTTATTGAATTGTCAAGAGTTTTTTTGCTTTTTTACTGCGGTTTTGGCTTTTTTAATTGATTTTTTAATTATATTTTCGTCAAAGCTGTCCTCGCCAAGCTCGTTAAGCACCATTTTACAAGCCATTTTTGCGGAAAGACGGCGAACTTGGGCACGTGTTCCCTCAAAAAGGAAGGTCTTTGCATAGCATTTTTCTGCCGTCGCAACACCAATACATACCGTGCCGACGGGTTTATTGGGTACTGCGCCCGTCGGTCCGGCAATACCCGTGACCGAAACGGCAATATCTGCGCCCGAAAGATTCCTAACGCCCGACGCCATCTCTCTTGCCGTTTGCTCGGATACTGCGCCGAATGTGGCAAGTGTTTGCGGATCTACGCCGAGGAGCTTTATCTTTGCTTCGTTAGAATAGGTCGTAACGGCACAGTCAAAAACCTCGCTTGCGCCCGAAATATCGGTTATCATCTTGGAAACAAGACCGCCCGTGCAGGATTCTGCCGCACTTATACGCAAGCCCTTTTCCTTTAATTTATTTATCAACGATTTCATAATTTATCCCAGCTTTACAAAATGGTCTGTCGCAAGTGCACGCTCTACAAGTCCGTCAACGTCGATTTTTGCTTCTTCCTCAAGTATCTCTGCCATATCGGGACGAGTGTCGGGGTGCTTGGGTGTGAACACGGTACAGCAGTCCTCATAGGGAAGTATCGAGGTTTCGAAGGTGCCGATCTCTCTTGCACGAACGACGATCTCCTCTTTATCAAGCCCAATGCAGGGACGGAGCACGGGTACAGTTGCAACCGAATCTGTAACCGCAAGCGATTGCATCGTCTGGCTTGCAACCTGAGCAAGGCTTTCACCCGTGACAAGACAGCCTGCGCCGTATTTTTCGGCAACACGTGACGCACATCTTACCATAAATCTGCGGAGAAGGAGGGTGAAGAGCTTTTCTTTGCAGTTTTGGACGAGCGTTTCCTGAATCTCGGTTAGGCTTATTGAATGGAGATACATCTCTCCGCAATATTCGGTAAGCTTTTCGGCAAGCGTCTGAACCTTCATTGCCGCCGCCTCGCCCGTATAAGGGGGAGTTTCAAAATAAACCGCATCGATAGCCGCGCCTCTGCGTGCTATCATATATCCTGCAACAGGGCTGTCGATACCGCCCGAAAGCATAAGCATAGCTCTGCCGCTTGAACCGACGGGAACACCGCCTGCGCCCTTTTCGCCGTTACCGTGAATAAACGCCGCACGGTCACGTATCTCAATAGAGATGACTCTTTCGGGGTTGATAACGTCAACCTTCATATCGGGACGTGCTTCAAGTATGATTCCGCCGCATTCCGCACATATCTGCGGTGATTTAAGCGGAAATTTCTTATCGCTTCGCTTGGCATCGCATTTAAAGGTCTTTGCACTGCCCAAGAGGTCGTCGATATTTTCCAAAAGCTTCTTGCGGATATCTTCCATATCCTTTTCACATTCAATGCCTCTGCAAACGGTTGCAACACCGAAAACCTTTTTTGCTTTTTCAAAAGCCTCGTCCATATCGGCATCGTCGCTTCCGTAAACGCAAAGGGTCGACTGTGCGTAATCGTATTTAAATTCGCCCTGAACGTTCTTTAATGCACGTTTAACACGGCTTTCGAGAATCGAATTGAAATATCCACGGTTAAGCCCCTTAAGGACGATCTCACCGTATTTTAAAAGCAAAACCTCTTTCATCGTCTAAGCCTTTTTGCGGATTCGCCTATCTTTTGGGCAAGATACTCCGCTTCCTCCTTTGTATTATGTGCGCCGATGCTGATTCTAACCGTGCTTTCTATCTCTTCCTTTGAAAGACCGAAAGCCGTTAAAGCACCGCTCGGTCCTTTTCTTGCCGAGCAGGCGCTTCCTGCCGAAACGCAGATTCCCTCTGCATTAAGTGCATTAAGCATAACCTCGCTCCGAACACCGAGAATGGATACCGAAAGTATTGTGTCAATATGGTTTTTCGGGATATTAAGCTTTATATTGTCAACGTAATCGGGTAATATCGAAACGAGATGCGAATATATCTCTGAAATACGTGCAAGCTTGTCGGAATTAAACGTTTCGCAAGCCGTTCCGAATGCCGAAATACCGATAATATTTTCGGTTCCTGAACGGAATCCGTTTTCCTGACCGCCGCCCTTGATGAAGGCAGGCATTTTAAGTCCGTTTTTGATAAATAATGCGCCCACACCCTTTATTCCGCCGATCTTATGTGCGGAAATCGAGGCACAATCGCAATTCTTTGCAATTTCCTTGCGGTCGGCAGTCTTCAAAAATCCCTGAACGGCATCACAATGGAGCAAAGCACCGCTTCCGCTTCTGTCGATAGCTTTTCTGACAGAAGCAATATCGTGTTTTGCGCCCGTTTCGTTGTTTACAAGCATAATGCTTACAAAGCCTGCGCCGAGGGAAAGTTCTTTTTCCATCGTTTCAATATCAAGAACACCGTCTTTTGTGGAAATGCGGATTATTTCATAGCCTTCCCCTTCAAGAGCGTTT
This sequence comes from Clostridia bacterium, assembly GCA_017501055.1. Taxonomy (GTDB): domain Bacteria; phylum Bacillota; class Clostridia; order Oscillospirales; family CAG-382; genus Coliplasma. Next base: position 4,451 of record JAFVXP010000023.1, read on the forward strand.
ATAGGATTTGAAACAGAAGGGTGTTCGCTGTCGGTGGTGATAATTCTCTTTGAACGGCGTGCACGGAGCTTTGCAAGACCGATGATTGCTTGATTATTACTCTCACTTCCGCCACCCGTGAAGATTATTTCTTCAGGCTTGCAGAAAAGTGAGTTTGCAACCTTCTTTCTTGCATCGTCAATAACCTTTTTCGCAGTCAATCCTGCGGAATGCACGGAAGACGGGTTGCCGTAAATATCTATTGCGTTTTTTGCGCTTTCAACGGCTTCGGGCAATGGAATCGCCGTCGCCGCCGAATCGAAATATATTATGCTCATAGGGTTACCTTTTTCGAATTGATGTTATGATTATACCTTTAACGGATTAAATAGTCAATTAATTGTCAAGTATTTTGTTAAAATTTATTTATTTTCAAGATTTCCTCTTTACATAATTAATAAAAAGATGTATAATGACGATGAATACCGATGCCAAGGCGTTTGCCACGGCGAAATAACGATATATTTTTTGATATTTATACAAATATTTAAATAAAAAAGAATATAAAACTTATCAGCCGGACTTATGTCCTTGCCTCGGGATAAAATAAATTTTAGGAGGCAAAAATGACACCCTTAGCCTATGGTTTGATTGCCGGTGCCGCCGTCCTATTTTTCTTGATAGGCTTTGTTTTGCGTAAGATGACCGCCGAAAGAAAGATCGGCAGCGCAGAAGCAGAAGCAAAAAGAATTATTGACGATGCTGCAAAAACCGCTGAAACTGCAAAAAAAGAAAAGCTTGTAGAAGCAAAAGAAGAAGCTCTCCGTATTAAGAACGATACGGAACGTGAATTGAAAGAGAGAAGAAACGACCTTCAACGCCAAGAACGCAGAGTTGTGCAGAAGGAAGAAAATCTCGACAAGAAATACGAAGCCCTCGAAAAGAAGGAAGAAGTATTAAACCAAAAAATTCGTGAAAACGATGAATTGAAGATCAAGAGCGAAGAGCTCATCACCAAACAGCAGGACGAACTCCAGAGAATTTCGGGTATGTCCGTCGAAGACGCCCGTGCGGTCCTTATGGAACGTGTTGAAAGCGAAGCAAGACACGAAATGGCGATGAAGCTGCTCGAGGTCGAACAGGAATGCAAGGACAAGGCAGACGAATCTGCAAAGAACATTATTGCTCTTGCTATCCAGCGTTGCGCCGCTGACAGCGTTGCCGAAGCTACCGTTTCGGTCGTAGACCTTCCCAACGATGAAATGAAGGGCAGAATCATCGGTAGAGAGGGTAGAAATATCCGTGCTATCGAAACGCTCACCGGTGTAGACCTTATTATCGACGATACGCCCGAGGCTATTGCAATTTCCACCTTCGACCCTGTTCGCAGAGAAGTTGCAAGAATGACTCTTGAAAAGCTTATTTCCGACGGAAGAATCCATCCCTCCCGTATTGAAGAAACGGTTGAAAAGAGCCGTAAGGAGGTTGAAGCCGTTATTAAGAAGGAAGGCGAACAAGCCACCTACGAAACCGGCGTTCACGGTATTAATCCCGAGCTTATCAAGCTCCTCGGCAGATTTAAATACAGAACGAGCTACGGTCAGAACGTTCTTAAGCATTCTATTGAAGTTGCACATATCGCAGGCATGATCGCTTCCGAGCTTGGCGTTGATCCCATTCAAGCAAAGCGTGCAGGCTTGCTCCACGATATCGGTAAGGCAATGACACACGAAATTGACGGCTCTCACGTTCAGATCGGTGTCGATCTTGCCCGTAAGTACAAGGAAAGCCGTGAGATAGTTCACGCTATCGAAGCTCACCACGGCGACGTTGAACCTCAAACTCTTGTTGCTATGATAGTTCAGGCGGCAGACGCTGTTTCTGCGGCAAGACCCGGCGCAAGACGTGAAAATCTTGAAACCTATATCAAGCGTTTGCAGAAGCTTGAAGAGATTGCAACCTCCTTCAACGGTGTTGAAAAGTCCTTTGCTATCCAGGCAGGCAGAGAGGTTCGCATTATGGTCAAGCCCGACGAGGTAAACGACGACGAAATGGTATTTATCGCAAGGGATATTGCCCGTAAGATCGAAGAAGAGCTTGAATATCCCGGACAGATCAAGGTTAACCTTATCCGTGAAATGCGTCAGGTGGATTACGCAAAATAATCGCTGACGCTCTCGCTTGAAAACGCACGGTTTTCAAGCGGTCTTGGATGTCCGTTCATTCGCATCTCGCGCCTCACATTGCCCCACAAAACAAGTTTTGCGGGGACCCCGTTGTTCGACACTCGCGAACCTCTAAGGTATAAAAATCGACGCACATGTCGCCGATTTTTATGGAATTTTATTGTATAATATTGTGTCTGTGTGAGAACAAAATACAATAATGTAGGGATCGGCGTCCTCGACGGTCCGCAACAAAAGGTTTTGTTGTATATAACCTTAACCCAATAACATTGAAGGGTTATAACACAGAAACAAAAAACAACAAACGGTTTAGAGTACGGGAGGGTACAAGACCCTCCCCTACATTATAATTATCGCAAACAACAAAACCGCAACAAACAACAAATTTGAAACGTATCGCGGGAAGGGCATAGGAAATTTGGATAAGTCACATCGCGAAAATGAAAAAGAAAATGAAATAAAAATTCTTGCGGTTGGTGACGTTTTCGGGACTCCGGGTTTGGAGTTCGTGAGAAAGAACCTTCGCAGGATCAAGAATATCGAGGGCGCAGACCTCGTTATCGTCAACGCTGAAAACGTCTGTGACGGAAGCGGTCTTGACAAGAAAAGCGCAGACGTGCTCTTCGAAAGCGGTGCCGACGTTCTTACGGGAGGTAACCATTCCTTCCGCAGATATGCGATATTCGATCTTTTAGAGGACGAACCGAACGTTTTAAGACCCTTGAATTTTCCGCCGAATTCCCCCGGCGACGGCTATTGCATTATCCCCGTGAAAAACGGATTGCGTGCTTTGGTCATCTCGGTCTGCGGTCAGGTGTTTATGGACCCTGTCGATTCACCGTTTGTTACGGTTGAGAGAGTTCTCGAGCGTGAAAAGGGTAATTACGATTTTGCAATTTGCGATTTTCACGCCGAAGCCACAAGCGAAAAGCAGGCGTTTGCACATATCTTCGACGGCAGGATCCAAATCGTTTTCGGTACTCACACCCACGTTCAGACCGCCGACGAAAGATTAACTCTCCGTGGCGGTGCTTATATCAGCGATATCGGAATGTGCGGCAGCGAGGATTCGATAATCGGCGTTTCCTACGATACCGCCGTATCAAGATTTACAAAAAACGTCCGTATGAAGGGTGTTCCCGAAAGTAAAAGCATCTCGCTTTGCGGTGCTGTTTTCACTATCGATGAAAAAACTCTTTATTGCACGGAAGTAAAAAGAATAAAATATAATGAAGGAAACTTGAAATGAAATTAAACACTTTAATGATGCTCCTTGAGGGAGAACCTAATCCCACCGGCTCGATCTTCGGCTCGGTCCTTATGATCGCTATGTTCGGTATAGTTTTCTACTTTTTCCTCTACCGTCCCCAGAAAAAGCAGGAAAAAGAAACTGCCGAAATGCGTAACTCTATCGAGCTTGGCGACGTTATCGTAACCTCGGGCGGTATAATCGGTATGGTCGTTAAGGTTAAGGACGATATGCTCCTTATCGAATCGAGCGGCGACAGAACCAAGATCCAGATTCAGAAATGGGCGGTTCATTCTATCATCGAACGTGCTAACGAAGGCATGGTCGAAGAAAAGAAATAAATAAAAAGGGACTGGAGTTTTTCAGTCCCAAATTTTTATCAGGGTCACCGAGAAGCCGTTAGACTTCTTGAGGTGATTATAGGTGGTAATTATGAAAAAGTCGTTAATGAGAAAATACGCTCGTCTTTTGGTAAAAAGCGGTGTAAATATCCAAAAAGGCCAACAGCTTAATATTATAACCGACGTTGAAGCGGCGGATTTTGTGAATATTCTTGCAGAGGAAGCATACCGTGCAGGCGCAGGTAAGGTTCAGGTGGATTGGTCGTCAACCGAATTGACAAAGCTTGCATACCGTCACCGCACCGTTCGCTCGCTTTGCGAGGTGCCCGATTGGCAGGTTGAAAAGGCAAAGCATGAATCCGAGATACTCCCTGCAAGGATCCGTCTTATCTGCGAAGACCCCGACGGATTGAGAAAAGTAAATGCCGACAAGCTTCAGAAAGCAAACATTGCGGCATCGAAGCTTTTAAAGCCCTACCGTGACGCTATGGACAACAAGCATCAATGGCTTGTCTGTGCGATCCCCGGCAAGGCTTGGGCAAAGAAGATGTTCCCGTCGGACAGAACCTCCGTTGCCGTAGAAAAGCTTTGGGACGCAATACTCAAAACAGTTCTTTGCGATGAAAACAACGATCCTATTGAAGCATGGAACAAAAAGAACGATAGCTTCCGTGAAAAATGTGAATGGCTTAACAAAATGAACTTTGATTATCTCCATTTCAAGTCTGCAAACGGTACGGACTTCAAGTGTGAGCTTATGAAGGAAAGCGTTTGGTGCGGCGGCGGAGAAACAACTCTTAACGGAGTTTATTTCAACCCGAATATGCCCACAGAAGAGATTTTCACAACTCCTATGAAGGGTAAATGCGAGGGCAGACTTGTTTCCGCAATGCCTCTTTCGGTTCGCGGAACGCTTATAGAGAACTTTTATATCGATTTTAAAGACGGACGTGCCGTTGAATGGCACGCAGAAAAGGGTGAAGAGGCTCTCGGCAAGATAATCACCACCGACGAGGGAAGCAGAATGCTCGGCGAGCTTGCTCTTGTACCGAAGGATTCGCCCATCGCCGAAAGCGGACTTCTCTATTACAACACCCTTTTCGATGAAAACGCCTCCTGCCACGTTGCTCTCGGTATGGGCTACAGCAATTGCGTTAAGGGATTTGAGAATATGACGGCTGACGAGCTTCACGAGCTTGGCGTTAACGATTCGATGATCCACGTTGATTTTATGGTCGGCTCGAAGGATTTTGCCGTTACGGGATATAAGGACGGTGTGGCGACTCCCATCTTCATCGACGGCAAATGGGCGTGAGATTGCATCGTATTTCGGGTAAGACCGAAAAATCCTTTTTTCAATTTCGCGGTGTAGGTAATAATTGAATTTTTATGTTATCGCCGCGAAGGGGATTGGGTTTTATAGGTAGAAATCCTTTGGATTTCATTATATCGGATTTTTCTATTGCGCTTCTCAAAGCAAGCAGTAGATTTCTACAGCAATGCTTTGAGAAATCGCAATTCTTCCGCCGAACTACTTCGCAATATTGCGTGAATTCAAATTTAAGGCAGAAACAATAAACCACCGACCTGTCATTCTGAACGCATTAGGACATAGAGGTGTCATTCTGAACGGAATGAATATGAAGTGAAGAATCTCGCTTTGTTGTTTCTTTTGTTTTTGAACAATTAGTTTTTACCTTCTCCTAAGTGAGATTCCTCGTTATATCACCCCACAAAACACAAGTGTTGGGTTCCCTGCAAAACGAAGTTTTGTAGGGCTATTAAGGGGACCCCGATGTCGCTCGGAATGACAGTTATATTGAATCGTAAGAAAAGGCATCTGTTGATGCCTTTTTATTTTTGAGGACAGAAGAGCTTTTTTAAATGTTAACAAATTGTTAAATTTTTGAAAAACACAACAAATTGTGTTATGGTTGGCTAAGGGAACACAAAACCCCAAAATATTGCGAAAAAGAGTGAGAAAACCAAGGAAAAATAAGGATAAAAACCATTGAGAAAACTTGTGAAAAAGCCTTGACTTTACGGAATATTTGGAGTATACTCATTTTGAATAGGTTTATCCTGCAGAGAGTGGGCGTATTATACCCAAAATGCGAAAACCGCCTTTACGGATATGCCTTTTCAATCATTTCCGAAATAAAAAAAGATAACATAAAAAAGGAGCAATTACTGTGAAAAGAACACTTGCTTTAGTCTTGGCATTAATCATGATTTTGTGCATGATCCCTGCCTCGATGTTAACTGCGTTCGCTCGTGGTCGTGGTGTCTATGCAAACACAATCCCCAACCAAACGATCGACGGCGCACCCGGTCAGTATATTCCCGAAACCGTTGTTGTTGACGGTGAATTGGACGATACCGGCTGGAGAGAGGATGACTGGAAACGTGTCAATTCCGAATCCGGTACTTGGAACGTACAGTATCCTACCAAAAATCAAACTATCAACAACGAAGCCTTCTCTTACAAATATAACGTAAGAAAAGACTACTATTACCTTTACGGCGCGTTTGCTGTTCCTACGGACGAAGCGGGTCTTGTGAAGTTGTGGCTTAATAACGACGCAGGCGAAAACTACGGCTATAGCCATCTCTTCACCTTCGACATCACCGGCAAAGTATCCGGCGGTGTGGCTGCATATTCCGGAAACGGCACCTGGACGCGTGTAGACAAATCCGGCAACATTATTACC
>JAFVXP010000024.1 GCA_017501055.1 Clostridia bacterium
GACGGTTGATGGTGTGCATAACTGCCTGACGAACCTCTACGAAGGAAGCGGGGCCGAGGTCGCAACGGAATGCGAGCTTGCCGTAACCTGCGCGGTCGTAGTGAGTTTCAGCATACTTTTCGGGGTTGTCGTTTACAGACTTAAGAGCTGCTTCGGTTTCGGTTGCACCGGTGATGCCGGCGATGATGTCAACCTCACCCTTGAGGAACTTATCCATCTGGGTTTCGGTTTCAACCTTGATATAGGTGATGGCCTGAATGGAAGCTTTTCCGCGAGCGTCGTCGCCAGAGTAGTTGGGGTTGAGCTCGAGAGTAGCGATAAGAGCGGATTCGTCGTAGTTCTTAACAGTGTAAGGACCGGAGTAAGGAAGCTTGGAGTTCCACTTGAGGTTTTCCTTGATGGTCTTAACCATAGCGTAGGTTTCTGCGCCGTCAACGGTAGCCTTCTTGTAGAAGCCGTCGGAGAGACCGCAAGTGCCGTCGTCAGCAACGATGATATCGTTGTCGCCGAGGTAGAGAGCCATGGGAACAGGGCTGAAGCCTGCATATGCCATAGCGTAGTAGTAGTTAGCGTATTCTGCCTTGAAGGTTACAGAGAAGCTGTAATCGTCAATGAGCTTAACGCCCTTGAAGTATTTGGAAGCGGTAACTGCTGCATCGCCTTCGCCTACGGTTGCGCCGTCGTTGGTGCCGTCGTATGCCTTGAATGCTTCATAGCCTTCATTGTAAAGACCGGAAGCGCCTGTGCCGCCTGCTGCGGTTGCAACGGGGGTGGAGTTTGCAAGGAGATATGCGATAAAGTTCTTAGCGTTGATAGCAGAGCCATCGGAGAACTTAAGGTCGTTCTTAACCTTGATGGTGTAGGTAAGAGTACCGTCGTCGTTAATAGTCTTAACGGGTTCTTCTGCGAGAGCGGACATGTTCCAGATGTACTTACCGGATTTGTCGGTCATAACGGTCGAGTGGCCGGTAACGAGGTTTTCAATGTCAAGGTCGGAAGAACCGGGGGAAGATTTACCCCAAGAAGAGTTACGGAACGCACCGGAAAGTTCGGTAGCGGAGCCGAGAATTACAGAGTTTTCTGCGCCTTCCTTGATGGTAGCTGCGATGATAGCATCAGCTGCTGCCCAGTAAGGAGTGGTAACGAAGTTTTCGATCTTTGCATTGTAAAGGTCGAAGTACTGGTTGGAATAAAGCGGAACTTCTGCTGCGAGATAGTTCCATCTCTGGATGTAAAGCTTCCACCACTGGTTGAAGGTAGCTTCATCGGGAGAGTTGTAAACCATTGCGCCGGAGAGGAAGTCCATACCGAGTTCATACTTAACGCCGTCAACGGTAGCGTAAGCACGGCCGGTATCTTCATCTTCTTCTACCATATCGATGGTAACTTTAGAGCCGATCTTAGAGTAAACAGAAGTGTAATCCTTGTGTTCTACTACATCTTTAAGATCGATTTCCTGATAGGTTGCGGGAAGCTGTTCTTGTTTGCTTTCTGCATCGCTTACAGGATTGCTATTGTCGTTGCCGGTGTTTTCACAGCCTGCGAATGCACATACAACGAGAGCCATAGCAAGAACCAAAACTAAAATACGTTTGGTCATTTTCTTTTTCCTCTTTTCGTAAATATTTATATGACGGAGTTTGCTCCGCAATATATCCGATTAAGATTGTTTCATAGAACGTCTTGACGTTCTATGAAAACAGGGGTACCCCTGTTTTGCCGTTTTACGGTTCTTTGCACAGCGACAGCTATATTTCCTATATAATAACCCAAACCGTTAATTTTGTCAACCTCTTTTCATCATTTTAACTCATTAAAATGAAAAGGAAGGCTTTACGTTTGTCGAAAATATTTAAATTAAGGAGGTTTTTTGCCCTTTCTTTACTTTATTTCGGTAAATTGTTAAAATGATATTGCTTTTTTTGATTGGCTGTGATATAATGCTTACATTATTCGCTTAAAAAACAGTAAAGAAAGTGAGGATTTACACCTTGAATTGGGAATTAATTGCATTAGTTATTTATTTTGTATGTATGCTTTCGGTCGGCATCGTATTTTTCCTTCGTTCGAAGAGCAAGACCGATAAGGACTACTTCCTCGGCGGAAGAAGCATGGGTCCTTGGGTAACCGCTATGAGCGCACAGGCTTCGGACATGAGCGCCTGGCTTCTTATGGGTCTGCCCGGAAGCATTCTTGCGTTTGGTCTCGGTCAGGCTTGGATAGGAATCGGTCTTGCGATCGGTACTGCGCTTAACTGGATACTTATCGCAAAGCGTCTCCGCCGTTTCTCGCAGGCTGCGAACGACTCTATCACCCTTCCCCAGTATCTCTCCAACAGATTTGCAACCAAGAGCAAATCTCTCCAAATTGTTTGTGCTGTCGTATTCCTCGTTTGCTTCACCCTCTACGTTGCTTCGGCTTTCGTTGCAGGCGCAAACGTATTTACTTCGTTGTTCGACATTGACAAGAGCACCGCAATGCTTATATTTGCATTGATACTTATCGTTTACACCTTCCTCGGCGGATACAAGGCGGTTTGCTGGACCGACTTTTTCCAGGGTATGCTTATGATCGTTGCGGTTCTTGCCGTTCCGATCATCATTGCAATCACCAAAGACCTCGATACTTCCCTTCTCGACACCGTCGTTTATTCCGCAAAGGACGGCACTGCTTACAGCTTTGTCGGTGACATTTTCTCCGCTTCCCCCGCAGAGATCGCAAGCGGTCTTGCCTGGGGCTTGGGTTACTTCGGTATGCCCCACATTCTTGTTAGATTTATGTCTATCGAAAAGCCCTCTATGGTTAAGAAATCGGCTATCGTTGCTATCGTTTGGGTCGTTCTCGCTTTGGCGGCAGTTATCGTTATTGCGGTCTTCGGCAGAATGCTCGTAGGCGCAGAGCTTCTCGCAAACGACCAGCAGAGTATGGTATTTGTTGAGCTTTCAAGAGATCTCTTCCCTGCTTTCGTTGCAGGTATCCTTCTTTCCGCTATTATTGCGGCTTCTATGTCCACGGCAGACAGCCAGCTTCTCGTTGCTTCTTCCTCGTTCACTTCGGACATTTACAAGCCGATCATGAGAAAGAATGCTTCCGACAAGGAAACTCTTTGGGTGGGCAGAGGCATCGTTTTGGTTGTTGCAGTAATCGCTTACTTTATCGCAAGCAGTAAGGCAGAAGGCGCACAGGCTATTATGAATCTTGTTGAAAACGCTTGGGCAGGCTTCGGTTCTGCATTCGGCCCCGTAGTTATCCTCTCCGTATTCTGGAGAAGATTCACCTACAAGGGTGCGCTCGCAGGTGTTATTGCAGGTGCATTGACCGACGTACTTTGGTTTATATTCCTTTCTTCGAGCACGGGTATCTATGAGCTTATCCCCGGCTTTGCCGTTGGTATGATCGCTTCTGTTGTTGTCACCCTTCTCGACAAAAAGCCTTCCGAAGAAGTCGTTGCTATCTTTGACAAAGCAACCGCACCTATCGAAGATTAACCTACTTGTTATAAATTAACCTTAAAACCCGAAGCGTTTTCCGTTTCGGGTTTTGCTTTTTTCATTATTATATGTTATAATGCTTTGACAAATATAAGATAGGTAGAAAAATATGCAGGGCAGTTATTATTCGTTAAATGAATATTTGAAGGGCAGATTCGGGGAGAAGGTCTATAAGCTTTCTCTTGACCTTGGGCTTACCTGCCCCAACCGTGACGGAACGCTTGACACAAGAGGCTGTATTTTCTGTCTTGAAGGCTCTTCGAGCTTTGCAATGCAGGTAGGTTCGGTTTCGGAGAGGATAGAAAACGCAAAGGCTCTTATTGCAAAAAAGACCGATGCAAGGAAGTTTATCGCCTATTTTCAAAGCTATACCAACACCTATGCGCCGACGGAATACTTAAAAAGTATATTTACCGAGGTTATTCTGCGTGACGATATAATTGCGTTATCGATAGGAACACGTCCTGATTGCATTTCCGACGAGACCTTGGAAATGCTGTCCGAGCTTAACAGGATAAAACCTATTTGGGTCGAGCTTGGGCTTCAGACCTCGAACGAAAAAAGTGTTGAATATATCCGACGCTGCTATCCTAACGAGGTATACCGTCACACCGTTGCAAAGCTGAATTCCGTTGGTATTGACGTTATAACCCACATAATTCTCGGTCTGCCGAACGAAACGCTTGAGGATATGCTTGCTTCCGTGAAGTTTGCCGTTGAAGCAGGAACGAAGGGCATCAAGCTCCAGCTTTTACATATTCTGCGTGATACCGACCTTTATGAAGATTACAAAAACGGTACATTTTCGGCTTTGACTCTTGATGAATATATTGACATTCTCTTTGAATGTATTAAAATAATACCGAAAGATATTGTCATTCACCGCATAACGGGTGACGCACCTAAATCACATCTTATTGCTCCTCTTTGGAGCGCAGACAAGAAAACGGTTATGAACACGATAAACCGTGAATTGAAGCTACGAAATATAATACAAGGTTCGAACGTATGATCATTAACATAAAATCCGTCGGTATGCACAGCAGAGAGCAATTGGCTATACTCGCCGAATCGCTTGACGTTGCCGCCATACTCACCGACGAAAACACAAAAGTAATAATGAAAAACGCCCACTGTTCAAGAATCGTTTCCGGACTGCGAAAGGGTTCAAAGCTTTCACGTTTTCTTGAAGACGGGGTTGAAGAAACCGTCAAGGATATGCTTCCCCGTGAGGTTCTTTCGGCAAGATTCAAGACCGATGACGAGGAACACGGTGTTATTATAATAAGCGGTTTTGATAGCAGACTTTTCGTATTTAACCCTTTGGGGTCGGAAATGTTTGCCCGTATAGAGGAATTATATTCACGTATGTCGGGCTTTGACAACGAAGAGATCGAATTCGGCACAAAAGAGGACACAAAAGTCGGAACAAACCCGAATTCACGCAAGATAGCAAGGATCTTATCGGATATGCTCGACGGGTTTAAAAAGGCACGAAGTCTTCCCTTCTTCAATGCAAACGATATTATCGATCTTATCTGCGACACGGTCTCAAAATCCGGCAAAACGGCAAAGCAACGTTTGGTTTCAACCGTTTCTCACGGTGAAACTATAACACAGGGCAATTCGCACGATATGGCTTTGATCTTATCCTTTGCGATCTCGTTTTGCTTCGACCACAGCGAGGATTCAAAGATCCTTGTCAATACCGAGCACATAGAAGACGAAGCCGTGTTCACTGTTTCTTCAAGAACCTCTCTTTCGGTTTACGACCTTGCAAGAATCACCGCAATACACAAATTCACAGGCGACACGAACGACAAAAACTTTTGGTTTTATATGATACGCCTGCTTGCCGATGCAAATCTTTGGAGCTTTTCAAGCGAGACTGCCATCGACGGAACGGTTACCTTTACGCTCAAAACACCTCTTATACAAAACGTTGAGGAATATCTGTTACGTGATAGGCTTGACGAAGAAATTATTGAAATTATCAAAATATTTTTCGATATATAAAAATAAGACTCGAGGGTTTTATCCTTCGAGTCCTTTTTATGCTTGTCCTTATTCGACGATGACGAACACGACACCGTCAAGAGCTTTAACTTCGTTTTTAAAGGCATCAAAATCCTTAAGCGAAGAGGTTATGATATAAATTCCCATGTGACCGATACTGTTACTTTTGGGCGGAATAATCTCTATGTAGCAATCGGTGGGAAGAAGCCTTTTTGTTGCTTCGGTGATATTTTCAAGCTCATTAAGCTTTTCAACCTCAATATAAACACGCAGAGTCTTTTTTCGGGTATGCTCAATTTTAGTTAACAATGCCGCAGTGAAAAGGCAGGCAAGCATAGCGAAAAACGCTCCGCTGTAAAAACCGATACCTACGGAAATACCTATAACCGCCGTAGTCCACATTATCGCAGCCGTGGTAAGTCCCGTTATCATCTTATCGCTCTTGACGATGATCATACCTGCACCGAGAAAGCCGATACCCGAAACGACCTGCGCCGCAATACGGAGCGGGTCACCGTCGAAGCCCAGCGCCTGAACGCTGTATGCGCCGACAAGCGAAGTCATTGCGCCGCCGAGACAAACAAGGATATGGGTCCTCATACCCGCCTGACTTCCGTGTCTTCCTCTTTCAAACCCGATCAAACCGCCGAAAACAACGGCAAGGAATATACGCAAAGCCACGGTCAGAACGTTCGGATCCTTCTCAAAGGCTATTACCGATTCCATAAATTCTTTCATCAACGTCACCTCGTCAATATTCTATCAATTCGTTAAAAAGCTCTATCGCATATCTGTCGGTCATACCCGAAATAAAGTCGATTATCGCTTGGATATAGATCTCTCTCGTTTCAAGCTTGCCGTATATCTTTCTGTTGTCACATTCAAGGGCAAGTATTTTATATTCACCGCTTGGAATAACGTCAACGTCGCAATAACGCGCAAGCCATTTTTCGAACGAGCGAACCAATTTCGGCATAAACGCTCGGTTTTCGGCGAGATTGTTCCAGGTTGACCTTCCGTCATAGAAGGAAAGCAAAATCTCGAAAATCTGCGTTAGAACCAGCTTTGAATAGTGCTGGAACGGCACAAGTCTTTTATGCTTATAGATGCATTCATAGTTGAATTCTTTGATCTCTTTCAGCTGACGGTTGAGCACGGGGCTTAACAGAATCCCCTCTTCGGGCGAGCTGTTTTTGCATATATCTATTATCATATTATGCATTATGACCGTTGTGTTCAATGCTTTTTGGTCGTGCATTTGCGCCATTCGGAGAAGCTTGTTCTGCGCCGTTTCGTCAAGAAAGCCAAGTCTTACCGCATCTTCAATATCTCGTCCGACGTAGGCTATCTTATCGGCGATCTTAACAACACAGCCCTCCCACGTTGCGGATTGATATTTCCCCGCTTTGTCAAAATCCTCGACCGAAATCGAAATATCCCTTGGTTTTATGCCGTTTTCATCAAGCTCTCCGCAATGGGAGATTATACCGTCACGGACGGCATAGGTAAGGTTTAGATTTTGGTTTCTTTTATAGTTATCCTCAAGAAGCTCAATATCGTCAACAAAACGCAACCCATTCTTCTCGTGCCAGAAATCTTTATTGAGATATTGCTTTGAAAGCTCTTTAATGACAGTTTCGCCCTGATGTCCGAAGGGAGCGTGCCCAAGGTCGTGTGCAACCGAGATCGCCTTTGTCAATTCCTCATTAAGTCCCAAAGCACGTGCAACGGTGGAGCTTACCGATTCAACGTGGGCAACGTGCTCCATTCTTGTGCAGATGTGGTCGTTATCGATATTGAAAAAGACCTGTGTTTTATGCTTAAGACGGCGGTAGGCACGTGAATGCAGAATACGGGTATAGTCCCTCGCAAACGGGGAACGTATATCGTCCGTGCGGTAGTAAAGTTCCGTCTTACGGCTTATTAACTTTTCAAAGTTTTCATTTTCGGGCGTTGCCGCAACCGATCTGAATTTCAATTCCGTCATAAAACACACCTCCTTTTCTTTCATTATAGCATATTTCGACGGTGGTTTTCAATATCTTTTTATCTTCGCGGTGTAGGTCGGTTTTTGATTTCTTTGTCGTACCCGTGATGATTTTTTCAACCTGTCATTCCGAGCAATCGGGACGATTGAGAGGAATCTCACTCAGGAGTACGTAAAGTTAACGGAACATAGACAGAAGAAACAACAGATTGAGATTCTTCGCTTTATCACCCCAAAAACACAAGTGTTTTCGGGGACCCCATTTCCGCTCAGAATGACAGGTTAGGGATATGTTTGCGTTCAGAATGACAGGTTAATGGTTTGTTTTCCGTTCAAAATGACAGGTTAGAGATTTGTTTTTCGCTCAGAATGACAGTTATCTTTTGCAATACAAAAAAGGCATCAAACGATGCCTTTTTGTGTTTGTTTATTTCTTATTCAACGTAACGGTATTGGTCTTGACGGAATTACCGTATTTATCGGTGATTACGCAATAGACCTGTCTGGCCGCACGTGCGTTGGTCATCGTTACCGAATAGGTTGCTCCCTTGAAGGAAGTCGTAAGATAGAACTTACTCAAACCCTTGTCCTTAAAGTACCATTTATAAGTCTTGCCTTCGCCCGAAGCGGATACTGTGACTTTTGCCGTTGAACCGTTTGCGACCGTTACGCTTGTAGGCTGTTTGGTAATCTTAACCGCCATGCCAAGAGTTACAACATCAGTCTTAACGCTGTTGCCGTATTTATCGGTAATAACACAGTATACCTGACGGCCAGCACGGGTGCCATTCATCTCGATATAATAGGAATCACCCTTGAAGGAGTTTGTCAAGGTAAACTTGCTTGCGCCTTTATCTTTATAGTACCACTTATACGTTCTGCCCTCGCCGGAAGCCGAAACAGTCACCTTTGCCTGCTTACCGCTTTGAACCGAAACGGTGGTGGGCTGTTTGGTAATCTTAACTGCCATACCGAGAGTTACGGTCTTGGTTTTTACGCTATTACCAAATCTATCGGTAATTACGCAATAAACCTGACGACCTGCACGGGTACCGTTCATTTCAAGAGAATATGTATTGTTCTTATAGCTGTTGGTGAGGGTAAACTTGGAATCCCCCTTATTCTTGAAATACCATTGATAAGTCAAGCCGTCGCCCGTTGCATTAACGGTGACTCTTGCAACATTTCCGCTTTGTACGGAAACGTTCTTGGGTTGGGCGGTGATTTTAACTTTACAACCCCAGTGAACCGTTGCATCACACCATATATTCCATTCGTTATTCCACCCAAACGGCTTGGACTCTGCCTCGCAGTATATATCTGTCAAAAGAGTGCGGTTAAATACGTTGCCGCCCATTGTCGTTACGGAAGCGGGGATTACTATTTCTGTGATGCCGCATTCGTAAAAGGCGGTGTTTCCTATGGATTTGACGGATTTACCTATTTTCACTTTTGCAAGCTTTGTGTTCCAAGCAAATGCATATTCGCCTATCGTTGTTACAGAATCGGGAATTTCGATGCTCGTTAGGCTTGTGCAATCGGAAAATGCGCTATCGCCTATTGTTGTTAAAGAATCGGAAAGTTCAACACTTTTTAGTCTTTCACACCAGCAAAATGCAGTTACTCCTATAGTTTTCACAGAAGATGGAAGCACCACACTTTCAAGCGCAGTTCCAAAAAAAGCAGATGATCCTATCGTTGTAACGGATTTACCGAAAGTGACTTTTTTCAGACTCTCGCAAGCAAACGCATCACGTCCTATCGTCGTTACGGAATCTCCTATAATAACACTTTCAAGACTGTTACAGCCAAAGAAAACCAATTCGGCAACCTCTTTTACAGGCAAGCCTTTGTATTCCGAAGGAATTACAACGTCGACAGGATAGCCTTCATATCCCGAAACGATATAGTACGTTCCGTCGTCGCTCAATTCATAGATTATGCCGTGTTCTGTTTCGTCTTCTACATCAACGCCCCAATGGACCGTTGCATTGCAATTTTCGATCCAACAAGGGTCCCAATTGTATGGTTTTTCTTCCGCCTCACAATAAATATCGGTTAGATTCGTGCAAGAATCAAACACATTAGGGCCTACTGAAGTTACAGTGCCGGGTATTTTCACGTTTTTTAGGTTTTCACAGTAGGAAAATACATACCAACCTATCGTTTTTACAGAATCGGGCATTACAACACTTGTTAGACTATCGCAATCGGAAAACGCACGGTCGTATATTGTTGTTACAGAATTCGGTATCACAATACCGGTTAGACCGTCGCAGTCGTAAAATGCACGATCATATATCGTTGTTACGGAGTTTGGAATTTCAATATTCGTTAGGTTGGAGCGATTAGAAAAAGCCCCGTCGCCTATCTCTTTAACGGGCAAACCTTCATATTCCGAAGGGATTACAACTTCTGTTGCCGAACCCGTATAGCTCGAAACAATATAATACGTTTCGTCATCGCTTAAGGTATAAACCAAGCCTTCTGTTGTTGCAAATACCGTTAAGGGCATTAATGCAAGCAACATTGCAAATGTCAATAAAATAGAAACAAGTTTTTTCATAACTC